>CAXBIJ010000213.1:0-6770 GCA_963975675.1 uncultured Maribacter sp.
TCCTATTTTTAAAAATGCAGCTGTGGATCAGCGTAATGTCTCTTTAGGACTTCGGTTCGATTTATAAAGGATAATTTTAATAAAAAAATCAGCTAGTGTATTGGGTTTTAAAAGCTCACTATTTTAGCTGATTTTTTGTGTTTGACAATTCGCTTATCATTTCTTCTGTAAACTCATTCTCATAGTATGCACGTTTACAATGACTGCATTCGATATAGGTATTTGCGGAAATTTTAAAGAGTTTAATCCAAAATAAGTGAACATAGTTTTTTTGAGAAACTGCTGTTAACGTTCCTTGTTGATGACAAAAGGAGCAACTACTATTTAAAAGCGTTATAGTTTCTGGCTTTCCGGGTCGAGTTCCAAAGAAAAGAATCATATATTATTAATACATTTGATATGCTAAATTAAGTAAATACAAATTCCCTTATGTAAGGGATTGCAGAACGCCTAAATGATTTCAAAAAATACTATAGATCAAGTTTATGAAACTGCTCGTTTAGAGGAGGTAATTGGTGATTTTGTACAATTAAAGAAATCGGGATCTAACTTTAAAGGGTTGAGTCCTTTTACAGATGAGCGTTCTCCAAGTTTTATGGTTTCGCCCGTAAAGCAAATTTGGAAAGATTTTAGTAGTGGTAAAGGCGGTAATGTGGTAGCTTTTTTAATGGAGCATGAGCATTTTACGTATCCCGAGGCTATAAAATACCTGGCCAAAAAATACAATATTGAAGTAGAGGAGACAGAGCAATCTAATGAAGATAAAGAGCAGGCCAATGAGCGCGAGAGCATGTATTTGGTATCTGAGTTTGCCCAAACACATTTTAAGCAAATGCTTTGGGAAACCGAGTTAGGTAAAGCAATTGGTCTCAGTTATTTTAAGGAGCGTGGTTTTACAGATGAAACCATCAAAAAATTTGAATTAGGATACTGTTTAGATCAGTGGGATGGTTTTACTACTGCTGCTTTAGATAAAGGATATAAATTAAATTATCTAGAAAAAACCGGATTAACCATTGTTAAGGATGATCCTAACAATCCGAATAGTTCTAGAAAGTTCGACCGTTTTAAGGGTAGGGTAATGTTTCCTATTCATTCCTTAAGCGGCCGCGTATTAGGTTTTGGTGGTCGTATTTTAACCAATGATAAAAAAGCGGCTAAATACCTGAACTCGCCAGAAAGTGACATTTACCATAAGAGTAAAGTCCTATATGGGATTTACAACGCCAAACAGTCCATAGCCAAAGAAGATAATTGTTATTTGGTTGAAGGGTATACCGATGTAATTCAATTTTATCAAAGAGGAATACATAATGTAGTATCATCAAGTGGTACGGCTTTGACTTCAGAACAGATTAGGTTGGTTAACCGATTGACCAAAAATATTACGGTACTCTTCGATGGTGATGAAGCAGGGTTAAGAGCTTCTTTAAGAGGTATAGATATCATCTTAGAGCAAGGTATGAATGTGCGGGTTTGTACGTTCCCACAAGGGGAGGATCCAGACAGTTTTGCCAAGAATAATGAATTAGAGGATGTCGTTTCCTACTTAAAAAATAATTCCAAAGATTTTATTCAGTTTAAGGCATCGTTATTAGTAAAAGAAGCCTCTAACGACCCTATAAAAAGAGCAGATACGGTACGAGATATTGTAAATAGTATTGCAAAGATTCCGGATCGTATTAAAAAGGAAATTTACATTCAAGAGTGCGCTCAGATAATGAATATTTCTGAAGCTGTGTTGTTTAATACCTTGGCGCAAATAGGAAAGAAAGAGACCGCCGATGTTCAAAAGCAACAAAGAGAAGAGCAAAAAGCATTTGAAGTTGTTCGTAATGAAGAGGAACGCGAAAAGGTAGATGTACAATATGTGCTAGAACGAAAAATTATAGAATCGCTAATGCTTTATGGTAACCATAAAGAAGAATTTGAAGATTTGGTGCTTAAAGAAAATGAGTCAGGAGATTTGATTTTGGAGCCTGAATCTTTAGAAATAAAGGTGTACGAGAAAATTTATTTAGATCTACAAGAAGATGAGATTGAGTTGGCAAATGAAGATTTTCGAAAAATGTATACCAAGCTTATTGAGGCGTTGAATGAAGAAGAAGAATTTTCGATAACTACTTTTGTAAATGGTCTTGATCAAGATATGGCAAATCAGATATCTTCTATTTTAATGGAAGAGGAGCGCTATAAATTAGATAATTGGGAGAGCAAGGAAATTTATCCGAAGAAAAAGGAAATAGGGGTAGCGCAATTAGTAAGTGAAACTATTTTGACCTTACGTTGTTATCTTATTAAAAAACGAATGGGAGCGTTGCAGAAAACAACAGAACAGTCGAATGAAGATAATCGTGAAGCGTTAGAAGAGATTATGAACTATATTCAATTGAACAAGCTTCTAAATCAGAAATTAAATAGAGTATTGTCATAATAGTTAAATACCATAAACAAAAAAGACCCACCATTGGTGAGTCTTTTTTGTTTTATAGCAGTTGTAAGAATTTAGTACAATTCAAGCGCTTTTGCTTGTTGTAATAAATCGACCATATTATCAACATTTAATTTTTTCATTAAACGTGCTTTATAGGTACTAACTGTTTTTTCGTTTAGGTTTAAACCTAAAGCAACCTCTTTATTTCGTTTACCACTAGCTAAAAGTTTTAATACTTCTATTTCTCTAGTAGACAGTTTTCTAAAGAACCTTCTTGGTTTTTTAGTGCCTTCATCAAAAGCTAAACGTTGAGCCAATTCATTGGTAATGAACATGCTACCCTCACTTACTTTTGTTACTGCGGTTGTAATATATTCTAAGCCAGATGATTTTGATAAATAACCGAAAGCGCCAGCTCTAATAGCACTAAGGGCATATACATCTTCAGATTGACCGCTATACATAAGTACTTTTACGTCAGCGTAATCTTTTTTAATTTTTCGTAATGCTGCTATTCCATTTATTTCAGGAATATCCATTTCTAGCATGACAACATCGGGGGTTGTGTCTTTAAGTTTTTCGAAAAGTTCTTCGGTAGTTGCTACCTCATCGATCAGTTCAAAACCCTCAGCGGCTTCTAGAACCTTCCTTACTCCCATTCTTACTATAGGGTGGTTGTCCGCTATTAAAACTTTGATCATTAAATATTGTTTTTATAGATTTTAGGAACCTATGTGCCAAAAAGACTACATGCAATGTAAGGTTTAAAATTCTAAATTAGAAGACAAAGTTGCACTATTTTGCTGCTACCGAATAATTTAACGCTCTTTATTCGACTTAATTACCTGATTCTTAGTTGAGCTGTTACTTAAGATGTTTTGGAATCTCACAAACAGGTATCGGCACCATTTTATGTTGATTTATGGTATTCAGTCTCATGAAGATGGCATAAACCTCTTGTTTTCTACCCTTAAAATCATCTACTGTTTTGCCTTCATCTTTCATGGTCATAGCCCATTCTAGTTCTGGGTACGAGGCACCAATTTGGTCCTCATCTGTTCTATCATCACCCCATAATCCGTCTGTAGGAGCAGCTTTGATAATTTCTTCATTAATGCCTAAAACTTTGGCGATGTTATAAACTTCAGTCTTCATTAAATCGGCGATCGGACTAAGGTCAACACCACCATCGCCATATTTAGTATAGAAACCTACGCCAAAATCTTCCACTTTATTTCCTGTGCCTGCGACTAAATAGCGCTCTAATGCGGCAAAATAATATAAGCTCGTCATACGAAGTCTTGCCCTCGTATTGGCTAAAGACATAAAACGCTCTTCTTCGTTCTCAACCGAAGGAAATGCATCAACGAGGCTGTCGAATATAGGAGTAAGTTTGACCTCACGTCGAGTAACGTTTTTAAAATTTTTCTGCAGCCATTCAATATGTCTTGATGCTCTGTCAGATTGGTTTGCTGCCTGATGTATCGGCATTTCTAAACATAAAAGGTCTAAACCTGTTTTGGCGCAAAGTGTTGAAGTGACTGCAGAGTCTATTCCTCCAGATATACCGATGACAAAACCTTTTTGTTTTGCATTCGTAGCATAATCCTTTAACCATTGTACAATGTGGTCAATTACTTTTTCAGTCTGCATACCGTTCCAATTATTTATTAAAATCAATTAACTTTGCCTTAAAAATAAGTTGAACACCGTGAATAATAAAATGTATTGTAAAATACTTGCTAGGGTCAAACCTATTTTTATACTATTATCAGTTTTTCTCATTCTTTTTAGCTGTAATGATAGTGATAAGGTAGCGCAAGAAATAGAGGCTATACCTGTAGAACTTAAAATCTCGAGATTTGATCGTGAGTTTGCAATGGCAGGTGAAGAAGGTTTACCGGCATTACGCAAATCGTATCCATATCTTTTTCCAGCGTCTGATAGTGTTTGGATTGCCAAAATGGAAGATTCACTTCAAGTAGAACTTTTTCAAGAAGTAGGTAATGCTTTTAAAAGTTTTGAAGATGAGGAACAAGGTTTGGAGCAGCTATTTAAACATATCAAATACTATTTTCCGGAGTATAGTGTGCCCAAGGTTATTACGGTCACCAATGATGTCGATTACAATAACAGAATTATATTAACTGATAGTATATTGTTTGTGAGTCTTGACAATTACTTAGGTTCTGAGCATAAGTATTATGGAGGGTTTCAGCGTTATATAGCAAAATCTTTAGATCGTAATTATTTGGTAAGCGATGTTGCCAGTGCTTTTGCTAAACAAGTAGTGCCACGACCAAGAGACCGAACGTTTCTTGCCCGAATGATATATTTTGGAAAAGAATTGTATTTGAAAGATCAACTTATGCCTAATGTAGAAGAGGGCAAAAGAATAGGCTACTCAGAAGAAGAATTAACATGGGCAATGGACAATGAAGAGCCCATGTGGCGAAATTTCATTGAAAACGAATATTTATATAGTACTGATAATAAATTGAACCAACGATTTTTAGAGCCTGCTCCGTTTTCTAAATTCGGTTTAGAGCTTGACAATGAATCTCCAGGAAGACTGGGAAGATATGTTGGCTGGCAAATTGTGAAGGCGTTTATGGAAAACAATTCTGTAACCCTAAAGCAATTATTGACAATGCCAGAAGATGAAATATTTAAGAAATCAAATTACAAACCGAGAAATTAAATGGCAGATTTACATACTTCAGAAATTACTTTACGTGTAGGATTAGATGAAAATAGAATTCCTGAATCCTTAAACTGGTCTGCTCAAGATGGTGGTATAGAAAATCAGGAGGCGAAAGCAATGCTTTTATCTGTGTGGGACAGTAAGAATCAAGAATCATTGAAAATTGACCTGTGGACGAAAGATATGCCTGTTGATGAAATGAAAACTTTTTTCCATCAGACATTGGTTTCTTTAACCGATACTTTTTTGAAGGCTACACAAGACGAGAAAATGACGGCCACCATGAAAGATTTCTGTGAATACTTCGCAGAGAATTTAAACCTGAAAGAATAAGCACAGCGTATTACGCAGTTTTCGGCTTAAATTTTCCTTTCACTTTTTTAATCCAGTAAGTAATATAGACGGTGCCAAGTATCGACGGGATCATCCATGCCCAAAGGGTATCGTATTTCATTCCAGCGACTATAAATGCTGTAATAGACGCTATTAGGGCACCAAGCATTCTACTTAAGTGATTTATGAGCCATAGTTTTCTGTTCTCTAAGGTGTTCTTGAATAGCTTAAAATCTCCATAAGGTAGAAACATACCTATGACTCCGAAGAAAATAAAAAGTATACTATGTGAATAGCCGATAACGATGCCGTTGATGCCAAAACCAATCATCACTAATGCGCTGGCGGCCATAATGCCCGATACTAATTTATCGATTAAATTGGCCTCTGTCTTTTTTGCTGATTTAAAAGTGAGTGCTCTGTTACCTGCTAATACCATATAGATAGTAAAAATGCCTATTAAAAATAAAAAGTTGTTGATGTGATTGGGCATTCTTGCAACTACTAAAGAAATAGCCGAACTGATAATCATAGACCAAGTAAACCATTTACCTAAGCGTTTATGATTTAGGTTTCCCTTTCTTACTATAATACTTCCTATTCCGGTAATAAGTCCTAATCCGCCAAAAAAGGCGTGAATGTAAATGAATATTTTAATGATGCTCTCCATGGTTGGTTGGTTAATTGTTACTCAAAGTTGTAGAATTTTAAAGCAACTTGGTAATCTATATAACCCACCTGTTGGTTTTGGTGTCTGAATTGAAAGTTTGAAGATGGAAACATAAACTTATGTCAGTTCGAGTGGATTTATGAGGAACGAATAAATGAGTATTGAGAACAGGTTTGTAACAGGCATGGTTCTCGATACAAATTTTCTCATACTTCGAAAACTCACTCGAACTGACAATTATTTCCCTAATAAATTCTTCTAACAAGTCCCTATTTGATTAGAAAGTTTCTTGTCCGAATCGTTTAACGACCCCTTTTATCGCTATGGTGAATTATGACCCTATGTCGTTTAACGACAAGATTTTGCACTTCATCTAGGTGTTTGCAACGTAACGAGTAAAAAGTGTTTTTGAGCGATTCACAACCTAGTATAAGAAGGTCTGCTGCGTTCTATAAGTGTAACAAAGCAAGTCATGAAAACAATAGCAACAATCATCTTTATCATCTTCTTAGGAATCACTGCTCAAGCACAAACTGCTGGAAACGAAGTAAAAGTTGAAACTGTTGAAATGACTATTGTTACCGAAACAACGTACGAGTTAAACCTTGAAGCTAAAACGGAAGTAGCAC
>CAXBIJ010000214.1:0-6757 GCA_963975675.1 uncultured Maribacter sp.
AGTCATGTCCTATTGCTGCAATACGTATAAGGTTTGCTTTATGATCATCTACATTATAATAATCAATATACGAATTAGCCACATTGGCAACGTCAATGGTATGCTCAAGGGTATGATAGGTTAAATGTTTGGGCAGATTTTCTTTCAATGTATACAGTAGTTGCAAACAAAGTTTGGGATATGCCTTTTCATTGTGCAATTTCATTGGCTACTGTGAAAAATTGTTATTTAATTATTTTAAACAAAAAATTATTTAAAATATTGCATTTATAATATAATGGCAATGAATTAATTTATAGGATATCCTAAACCTAACAAATATTAATATACAGTTCAACCTACAAATTTTATTTTAATAAGAAAAATCCTCACTTATTTTAAACAATTTAAAACTATTCCGGTTAGTACATAAGTATTTGGCCTAATTTAACTAATGATAATATTTTCAGACGGTTCCTTACCGACAAAGTACATTTTCAGCTTTTGAGAATTTTTTACCGTAATTATTCCTCTGTATGTGAAATCTATTTTATCTTTTAATAAGTTGTAAGTATTTTCTGATACATTAATTTTACCTGGTAACGAACTAGATTCCATTCTTGCAGCTACATTTACGGTACTCCCCCATATATCATATTGAAACTTTTTGGTACCTACCACTCCAGCTACTACACCACCAGTATTAAGGCCAATACGAATTTCAAAAGGGTGAATACCCTCTGGAGGGTTCGCTAAAGTGTCTTCCACAAAAGCTAATATTTCTTGTGCAGCATTGAAAGCATCTACGGCGTTGGTTTCGTTTTCGGTAGGTAAACCTCCGGCACACATGTAGGCATCTCCGATAGTTTTTATTTTTTCAAGCCCATTCTTTTGTATAATTTCATCGAATTTTCTAAAGTAGAAATCTACACTTCGAACTAGGGCTTCGGCTGGAATTTTTTCTGCAACTACCGAAAAGCCTTTGAAATCTGTAAAAAGCACGGTAATCTGCTTAAATTCCTTAGCGCGTACCTTCCCATTTTTTTTGAGTTCCTCTGCTGTTTCCTTAGGCAGAATGTTTAAAAGAATCTGTTCTGCCCTATTACGTTCTAAAGCTAAATTTTTATTGGATTTCTTTATATAAAAATATTGAAATAGAATACCCATGGCTATGGCGAACAATAATGTGCTAACCGCCAAAAAGTATTTTTTGGAAATTGCTGCTCTTTCCAGATCTACTTCCTTTACTTTGTTTTCTACGTTCAATAATTCAATTTCCTTTTCCTTATTCTCAATATCAAACTGAAACCTAAGGTTGCCGAGAGTTTTTTCATAGTCATCATTTCTAATAGAATCCCCAATTGCAGAAAATTGTTTTTGGTAATAAAAGGCGTTTTGATAATCATTAAGTCTTGCATAAACTTTTGCTAAACCTTCATAAATATCCTTTTTATCTTTAAAAACCTTGGTTGATTGTGTTAATAATAAAGCATTTTTATACTCATCTAAAGCTTTATCTGGCTTTCCAAGCGTATTATAGATATCTGCCAAATGAATATATGCTTTTGAAGCCTCCATTTTTGCGTCATTGGTTTTGGCAAAAGCAATTGCTTTCAAATAATTTTTTTCAGCTATATTAAGCATTCCCATTTGCTCATAGGCTTTACCAACCATTATATGACTGTTTGCTAACTCAGGGTCATTTTGGTCAAAAAGAACCATAGATTCATCAAGCGCTTGCAGTGCAGCTTTTGGATTATTTTCATTGAGATATAATTCGGCCATATTAATTGCTGCGTACGCAACACCATCCTTATAGTGGATTTTTTCAAAAATCTTTTTAGACCGATTATAGGCTTCTAAAGCTTCGTCATACGTTGCTTTTTCATTAGAATATACACTACCAATGTTTAGATATGCCGTACTAATTCTTAAGGAATCTTTTATTTCTTCGGCCAATCTCACCGATTTTAAAAAATAATCAAGAGCAGTAGGGTCATCACCTTTACTTTGGTATACACTGCCAATATTGCTTTGAAGATTACTAATTCCTTTTTTAAAACCTATTTCTTCAAATAATTCTAAGGATTTTTTCCAGTAATCTATTAATTCCTTTGTGAGTTCACCTTTTGCATAGAGTAATAAACCCAAGTTTTTATAACCATATGCTTCTCCCTTTTTAAAATTAATTTTTTCACTTAATTCAATAGCTTTAAGGGCGTTTTGTTTAGAGTCTTCTATATCTGTTTTTGATAGTAAAACGGACAATTGAAGATGGGCATTTACTACAACCGAATCTTGTTTATGTTCTGTAATTAAATTTCTAAGACTATCGACTTCTTTGTCTTGAGCATTTAATTTAATCAACAAGAAAAAGAATATAAAAAAGGTAAAAGGAAACGATATCCTTTTAATAGTGCCTTTTAAGTTGAATAATCTATGATACATAATATTCTAAAAATAGGTATTATCACTTGATTTGTAAAGATGAATAATCAAATATTTTAAAAAATGAATTTAATATAGATGAAAACTCACTTTTTCTTAAAATTAATACGATCACTTTTTAAACTCCAACATTTTCAATAAAAACATAGTATTATGATAGGGGCATTTTTTTATTTCTATCTAAATAGTAATTTACATCTTATACTTTTTAAATCTTGAATGTTTACACTATTAATTTCAAAATTTAAGTATACAATCCCTACTTAAGGGAGATTTCTATTATTGGTGCCAATAGGTATTGTAGATAACATTTTCCAAAAATGACAACCTTTAAATTTTAATTGAATGGCGCGTGGCGAATTAAATAGCTAAATAAAATTCAAATTCCCTTTGTTAAACTTGGGTTAACGAACGAAGATTGTAAAATTGATTTGAATACAATGATTATATTAAAATTCAATGAAAACTAATACTATGAAAGAGATTAAAGCATATGCAGCAGATTCAAAGGATGCTGATTTAAAACCATTCGAAATAGAACGTAGAACAACTTTAGAAGATGATGTTAAAATAGATATACTTTATTGCGGCGTTTGCCATAGCGATTTGCATCAAGTTAAAAATGATTGGAAAAATTCCAAATATCCTGTTGTTCCAGGCCATGAAATTATTGGAAAGGTATTAGAGGTCGGAAAAGGTGTTTCGAAATTTAAAGTAGGGGACTTAATAGGGGTTGGCTGTTTAGTTGATTCTTGTAAAACATGTAGTGCTTGTAAAGATGATTTAGAGCAGTTTTGTGAAAAAGGAGCAACCTTTACTTACAATAGTAAGGACAAGCATTCTGGTGGACATACGTTTGGTGGATATTCTGAAAGTGTTACTGTGAATAAAGAATTTGTATTAAAAATTCCTGAGAATTTAGATGCAAAGGCAGCAGCTCCATTATTATGCGCAGGTATTACGACGTATTCACCATTAGCGCACTGGGGAGTAAAAAAAGGTGATAAAGTAGGTGTTGTTGGCTTAGGTGGTTTAGGACACATGGGAATAAAATTTGCTCACGCCATGGGTGCACATACCGTAATGATTACCACTTCGCCCTCTAAAAGCGAAGATGCTAAAAAACTAGGTGCAGATGAAGTTTTAATATCAAAGGATCAAGAGCAGATGAAAAAACATGCTAATTCTTTCGACTTCTTATTGAATACAATACCTGTTGGTCATGATATGAACCCATATACTAGCTTATTAAAAAGGGACTCCACAATGGTAATTGTAGGTGCAGTAGAGCCTTTAGACCCTTTACATGGAGGAAGTTTAATTATGGGAAGAAAGAGTATTGCTGGTTCTTTGATTGGTGGTATAAAGGAGACTCAAGAAATGTTAGATTTTTGTGGTGAGCATAACGTAGTTTCTGATATAGAAATGATTGATATACAAAATATTAATGAAGCTTATGAAAGGTTGAAAAAATCTGATGTGAAATACAGATTTGTAATTGATATGAAATCTTTGAAAGAGAGTTGAAAAACCACTATCAAAATAATGATTAAAGAGCCCTTTCAAAGGGCTCTTCTTATTTTAGTTTTATATAGTCCAATTCGAGACTGAAATCTTCTTCTTTATTATTTCCAATTAAAATGGCCACTTGTGCGAGAAAATCACCTTGGTAATTTGGCATTTTTAAAGAGTCACCCCTAAAGTAGGGTTCCATTTTTTTAAAAGGAATAGTAATTGTTTTCCATTTTTTTCCACTAGAAAAGTTATAAATATAAGAGTGGGGCTGATGGTCGTTTGATTTACAACGGAACTGATACTGTTTACCATCTCCTTTCATTCGAATTTCAAAAGAAGAATAGCCGTTAGCAATAATGCGCTCTACATCGTGCCGTACTAAACAAAAGCCTCCGTTATTATCTAGTGAAACATGTCCGGTAAAAACTCCATTTCCTTCCAAGCTTATTTGAATTAAACCCATTGACATTCCACCCATAACTTCATCGTTGACTATTTTCCATTCTTCAATCTTAGAAGATTTAGAAAAGTTATAAATGGTTTTAGCTTCGCTCATATTTATATAATGGAATGTAGTACTATTAATTACATAAAATTAAATGATTGATTTCATCAAAAGATATCTAAAACGATATTATTTTAACTTGTTCGACTTTAACTCATTTTGTAAAGCTTTATTAGCGAAATAAGAAATCACTAAAAGAACGCTAACAAAGGTTATGCATAAACAGAATAGTACATAAATCATCATTATCGAGTTTAAAGGTTACCCTATTTACGTTATAAATTCGGGTAGGTTTCACCTTTCATCGAAAATTTAAGATTATTATTTATTGAATTGATTTACAGGTTTTTGAAGTCTTGTCTTGAATTTAATTAGGAGGCTAAAATGCCATTTGTGGATTATTTTTTTTCTAGAATTACAGCCACAATCTATTTGTTTAGCTTTTTCATCTCTTGTGCAACCGCTTTTTCAGAAGATCCCTGCTTTTCTAATTCTTCAATTATTTTTGGGTGGTCATGACTTCTGCCTTGTGAAAGTTTATTAACCGCTTGTATGTCGTTAATATTAATCTCAAAACCAATAATGCCAGTAATTTGCCTCATGGTTTTTTTAGACATATCATTTATTGAAATGGGGTGTTCAGAAGCCTTTTCATATTTATCTACCAATTCATGTAAGGCTTCAAGAAGTTCATCTTGCGTTTGAATTTTGACGGTTCCATAAACATGAACAGCAACATAGTTCCAAGTAGGGACTTCCTCTTTCTGATACCATGATGAGGAAATATAGCTATGCGGACCATTAAAGATGCATAAGACTTCATCACCATCAACTAAGTTTTTACTTTGTAGGTTGGCTTTTGCAATATGCCCTACCAAAATATCTTTACCATCTTTATTCTTTCCTAATTCTAAGGGAATATGGGTACCCCAAGGTTTGCCTTCAATTGTATTAATTAAAATACCAAAGCTGTTGTTTTTTAGGAAGCTATGAATTTCTTGTAGGTCTTTGTTTTTGTAGTGTTCAGGTATAAACATATGTTTAATTTTTATGCTTTTTTATTTTGATTGAATACCAACTTCGAAACTAATTTTTAATACTGAGTTTAGCGAAAACAGGTAGGTGATCAGAAATATGTTTATTGTTCTCCATGCGGTCATCAATATGAATATAACTTTCAACGGCAAAATGTTGCACAAAAATATAGTCGATACGATCGGTTAAATTTCTATCGTGTTCAAAACCATTGAAAGTACCGGTAGGGCCATAAAAAGTTTCTTGAGTTATTAATTGACCATCAGACAATTCTTTCTTTAAAAATTGAATGGGATTTTCATCAGGCTTCAAATTCAAATCTCCCATAAGTACAACAGGCAAATTTTCTGTATTGAGTTCTTTGATTTTAGAAGCGATTAACGCTGCCGATTTTTCACGGGCTAAAACCCCAATGTGGTCAAAATGAGTATTAAAAACCCAAAATTGTTTATTTGTTTTCAGGTCTTCAAAAAGTGCATAGGTACAAATACGTTCCAAGGCCGCATCCCACCCCACAGAAATTTTATTGGGTGTATCTGATAACCAGAAAGTTTCACTTTTTAATAATTTGTAATTAGTTGTGTTATATAAAATAGGAGAGTACTCACCTTTTTGTTTTCCATCTTCCCGACCAACGCCAACAGAAGCAAAATTCGGCAAATTAGCAACCAAGTAGTTCAGTTGCCCATTTACCACTTCTTGCATACCAATGATGCCGGGTTGGTAATGGTTTAGTAAACTAACCATTGCTTCTTTTCTATCGTTCCAGTTATTAACGGTATCGTTGGTATTATCCCATTTAATATTATAGGTCAATACTGGTATGTCTTGACTTTGAACATTCGCGAAACCAATAAATAGCGCTAAAACAATTGTTAGTTTGTATGTTTTCATATACTTATTTAACATCTTTATATTTTTCGAACCAAGCTAAAACACTGGCTATTTTTGCTACTAAATTACTAGGTCTGTTGGCAATACCATGGCCTGCCCCTGGTATACGAACCATAGCAGTTTCTACGCCTTCTAATTTTAAAGCGGTATAGAATTGTTCAGATTCAGCAATTGGGGTTCTGTAATCCTCTTCCCCAGTTAGTAACATAGTTGGGGTGGTCACATTGCCCACATAAGATAAAGGTGAACGTCTAAAGTAGTTTTCTGGGTCTTCCCATGGTTTTTTACCGAACCAATATTTAGAGAAGAATGCAGCACCATCTGCATACAGTACAAAACTTGTCCAGTTGATAACAGGCTTGGCCACTACAGCAGCTTTAA
>CAXBIJ010000215.1:0-6737 GCA_963975675.1 uncultured Maribacter sp.
AAATCACCATTGAGATTTATATGAAATTTGGTTTATGTTGGTTCTAATTTTTTAAATTAATGAACACGTAAGTTTTGGGGCAAAAAAAGACAAATCATCTTTTCTCAAGTTAAAACTAAGTCGTATGATTAACAATTTTGGGTTCTTTCGATATGATGCAGGCAAAATCGTTGTTCGGTATAATCACCAGTATCATTTGGCTAATCGTTGAATAACCATCTTACCAATTCGGTTTAAAAGGTATTTCAAACATTGTACATCAAATCTTACAAACAATACAAATTATAATTTCATGCTTTAGGAATTAACTTTTAAAACAAAATCGATTCTTATCTAAAAAGCAACTAGTTTTCAGATTAGAATTAAAAGCCATCAATTGTATTTCGACTGAATACCTTCCTTTAAATTATTTAATTTCGCAACAACCCATCTCCTTAAATTTTCAGGGAGTAATTCATGAAAATTTTCTATCATATTCGCTAACTTTACTTTTCTAATTTATTTTATCGTATTTGTATACCATCATTGACATAGAGACTACCGGAAACGGCATAAAGGGCAACAAAATAACCGAGATTTCCATATTTAAATATAATGGTCATGAGGTTATTGATGAGTATACCTCATTGGTAAATCCGCAATGTGAAATACCCTATTTCATAACGGGTCTTACAGGAATCGATAATAATATGGTACGTAATGCACCTTTACTAGAAGACATTATTCCAGAAATTGAAGCAATAACAAAAGACACTATTTTCGTTGCCCATAGTGTAAACTTCGATTATAACGTAATTAAAAACGAGTTTAAACAACTTGGTCATGATTTTTCTAGAAAAAAGCTCTGTACTGTACGTCTTTCAAGAAAGTTACTGCCAGGTTATAATTCGTATAGCTTAGGTAAATTAACTGCATCTTTAGGCATTCCTTTAACCGATCGCCATAGAGCAAGAGGTGATGCCCATGCAACTGTTTTATTGTTTCATAAATTATTAAGGGCTGAAAATGCCGAAAGTGTTTTTAAGTTGTTCTTAAACTCAAAATCACAAGAAGCTACCTTACCACCTGCTTTGCCAAAAGAGGAGTACGAAAAACTGCCGACAACTCCTGGCGTGTATTATTTTAAAAATGAAAAGGGAAAAATTATTTATGTTGGTAAGGCTATAAATATTAAAAAAAGGGTTCTAGGACACTTTTACGATAAGAAAACTAAAGAAATTACGCTTTGCTCAGAAACAACCTCTTTAGATTTTGAGGAAACCGGGAATGAATTAATCGCATTATTGAAGGAATCTGCTGAGATTAAACACTTATATCCTAAATATAATAGCGCACAAAAAAGGTCAATTCAGCAGTATGGTATTTTTAGTTATGAAGATCGTAACGGTATAATTCATTTAGCCTTCAATAAAATAAAAATGGCACCCAATGCTCTTGCCATTTGCTATAGCCCCACTGAAGCCAGGCAGTATTTAGAAGCATTATGTAACACCTTTGAGCTTTGCCCTAAGTATTGTCACTTGCAAGAAAATGTCGCAAGCTGCTCTCATTATAAGATTAAACAATGCATTGGTATATGTTCTGACCTAGACTTGGTGAACATGTATAATGAACGGGTACAGGAAGCCATAAAAAGCTTAAAAGAGATTCAATCCGATTTAGTTATAAAAACTATTGGCCGAAATGCCGAAGAGAATGCCTTTGTTATTATTCAAGAAAATAGTTACGCAGGTTACGGATTTGTGCCAAAAGAAACTCCAATTGAACATATTGAAGACCTAGAAAGCTTTATTATACCACAGAAAAATACGCTAGAAACACAAAGAATTGTTGAAAGCTATATCCGAAAAAATCCTAATGCAATTTTCTCTCTTTAATTGATAAGCTTTGATTAATTTAATCCTTCATCTTCTTGTACATCTTAATTACAAAAAGTAACCACAACATAAAGACTATGGAGATGAAAATTGAATATATAAGAACAAATTCCACTACTTTTTATATTTTAGATAATTCATAAAACCTAGAATTGTTGGCGCCCAAAATGCAATAAAGATTGCATCTAATTTCTTTCCAGATAAGAAAAGAACTTCCGATACAATTATTATAGAAATTACTCCCAAGAGCATTATAACATTCATAAGACCAATACGCTCAATAAAATTTTTAAACATCGCTGTAATTTAAATCCTATTTAAAGGAATTAATACTATTTAAACTAAAACACTTCACTGTATTAATACAATTTAATGTCCTTTATATTTTTTTTATAATGTTGTTGGGCAAACATAATCTGTTGTACGAACACCTTCTTTTTTAAGCGCTCCAAAACCGCCTTTTACATCAATTAAATTATGAATACCACGACTTTTTAAAATAGATGATGCAATAACTGATCTATAGCCTCCTGCGCAATGGACTAGAAAATCTCCCTTCTCAGGATATTCAGATAAATGCTTATTCAGTTCACTTAATGGTGTGCTTTCGGCATCTGGTATATGCTCACTCTTAAACTCACCTTTCTTTCGAACATCAAAAACCTTAATATCAGCACTTTCCATCATCTTCTTCGCCTCCACAGCGCTTATCGATGTGATTTCATCTATTTCTTTACCTGCGGCTTTCCAAGCATCGATACCTCCTTTTAAATACCCTATAGAAGCATCGAACCCTACTCTAGATAATCTAGTCACGGCCTCTTCTTCCATACCTTCTGGTATCACTAATAATAATGGTTGTTTTGTGTCCGCAATTAAAGCCCCTACCCATGGTGCAAAATCTCCATTTAAACCAATAAAAATTGATCTAGGAATATGGCCTTTTACAAATTCATCTTGATGTCTAACATCTAAAACTAAGGCTTCAGATTCATTCGCTATGAGTTCGAATTCTTCAGGGGAAAGACCTTTAGTGCCACGGTCTAAAACCATATCAATATCTTCATAGCCTTCTTTATTCATCTTCACATTTAAAGGGAAATACTTTGGAGGCGGCAATAAACCGTCTGTAACTTCTTTTACAAACTCTTCTTGGGTCATATCTGCCCTAAGTGCGTAGTTCATCTTTTTTTGATTTCCCAAAGTATCGACCGTTTCTTTCATCATGTTTTTACCACAAGCAGAACCTGCACCGTGCGCTGGGTAAACAATAACATCATCTGATAAGGGCATAATTTTAGTCCGCAAACTATCGAATAAAGTTCCTGCCAATTGTTCTTGAGTCATGTCAGCAGCTTTCTGCGCTAAATCGGGCCTACCTACATCACCTAAAAACAGGGTGTCGCCAGAAAAAATCGCATGATCTTTCCCTTTTTCATCTCTTAATAGATAGGTGGTACTCTCCATAGTATGCCCAGGAGTATGTAATACTTTAATAGTAATCTTACCTAATTTAAACTCTTGCCCATCTTTTGCGATAATAGCTTCAAAAGAAGGATTTGCGGTTGGACCAAAAATTATTGGAGCTCCCGTTTCTCTTGATAGAGTAACATGCCCACTTACAAAGTCGGCATGAAAATGAGTTTCGAAAATATATTTAATTTTAGCCTTGTCGTTCTTAGCTCTTTTTAAATAAGGGGTAACCTCACGCAATGGATCAATAATAGCTACTTCCCCATCACTCTCAATATAATAAGCTCCTTGAGCCAAACAACCCGTATATATTTGTTCTATGTTCATAATTCACTAATATTTATCAATTTACCAATTGTTTCTTAACCTTCAAAATAGGTTGATTATTCAATTCGAATGTAATTTTGTTTTTACCACTTTACTGTTTTCATAGGCCACTTTGGCTGCTAACAGTGAAATTTCATTCGGATTATCATAAAAATCTACCGCCTCTTTTGTTTTTACAAATAAAAACTCTCGTTGTAATTCTTTTATAATTCCTGTATTGAATATAATATCTCGTGTTGGCCCAATAGCACCAGCAATATAAAACTGGATACCTCTTTCACGAATATCATGAATGAGTTTGGTGAGCATATCTGCTGCTGTAGCATCGATATAATTTATTGATTCTGCATTTAAAATGATGCCCTTCAAATTAGGTCCTTTAGCTTTCATATGCTTTAAAAGCTGCTTTTTAAAATATCCTGAATTACCAAAATATAATTGTGAATCGAAACGAACAATCAATAAATCATTTCGAACAACAACCTCATCAGCAAATCGAACAACATTTTTATAATAATCAGAATTACCAATATTACCGATTTCAACAAAATGCGGTTTAGATGTTCTATAAACCATAAGTAATAATGAACATAAAACCCCTATTAAGATTCCTTGTGTAATGCCTATAAATAGTGTTATAAAAAAAGTGATTATCAATACAAAAAATTCATCTTTTCTATTGCTCCAAAGGTGTTTGCAATACTTTACATCGACCAGGCTCACTACCGAAACCATAATGATACTAGCTAAAATAGCATTAGGTAAACATTGAAATAAAGGTGTCAAAAACAGCAATGTAAGCACTACCAACAAAACACTGAATATACCCGATAAATTTGTCTTTGTACCCGCATCATAACTAATTGCTGATCTTGAAAAGCTAGCTGTAACCGGGTACCCTTGAAATAATGAACCCACAATATTAGAAGTACCCAAGGCTATTAATTCTTGATTAGCCTGTATGGTTTCTTCACCACTTTTATCTTCTATCGCTTTCCCGATAGATATCGCCTCTAAATACCCCACTAGTGCTAAGGCAACAGCAATAGGCCATAATTGCCTTATATCTACTAAATCAATGGTTGGCATAACAAACGAAGGCAGTCCTTTTGGGACATTACCAACCAATTTAACGCCATACATTTCCATTTGAAATACATACACCGCCAGTATGCCTAAGACCACGATTATTAATATACCCGGAATATTTTTGTTCCATTTTTTAAAACCAATTAATAATCCGATACCAGCTATGCCAATACCAAAATCAAACAAATTTATCTCACTTAAATTATAAAAAATATTGAGTCCTGTTTCGTAGATTTTATTGCTATTAGCTACCGATATACCTAGCAAATGTTTTAACTGACTTAGAATAATAATGATTGCGGCTGCAGAAGTAAACCCACTTATTACAGGTTTTGATAAGAAATTAACCAAAAATCCCATTCGAAGAATGCCTAATAATAATTGTATAGCACCGACCATAAGGGCTAAAACAACCACCATTTTAATGTAATTCTCAACTCCTGTGATTGCCAAAGTACCTAAACCTACTGCAACCAATAATGAGTCCATAGCAACAGGCCCAACCGCTATTTTCCTTGAGGTTCCTAAAAATGCATAGGTAAGTACAGGAAACAATGATGCATACAAACCGTGAACTGGGGGCAGACCTGCAATCATCGCATAGGCCATACCTTGTGGAACTAAAACAATACCAACAGTTAAGCCTGCCAGTAAATCTTTAATAAAGTAGGCTTTTTTATAGGTAGATACCCAATCCAGAAAAGGCAATAAATTCCTCACGAGGTAAATTTAATCATTTAATAGGGCTTACAACAGGTTTTAAAACTATAGTCTTATGGGTTAAGTAGCTTATTGAACTCTAAAGCTTTCATCACCCAAAAATCTAAATCATCTTCGCTATCAAAACCATCTGGTTCAATAAATAATAAGCCCCGTATGGGTTTTCCTGTAAAATCCATTGGTTTGGCTCCTGGCAAAATTAATAACGTTTCATAATTTAATTTACCGACACGTACCATCAACTTATCTTCCTCACTTTTTTTATCGAAAAGGACACCTATACACATTTTACTATTGATCATAAAAGTTAGGCCACCCATCATTTTTTTTTCTTCTATATCACCTTTTCCTTTTAGTCGTTGTCGAACACGGTCTGCTAAATATTCACTGTATGCCATAGGTCATAAGTATTTTTCTAAGGTTTCAAGTTCTTTGTATTTAACTTCATCTGAAATAGAAGCAATATTACCGACATATTTTTTTCCTCGAAGTTTGCCAACAGAGTATGCATGAAGCTGTACCTCGTTAGCGGACTTTACTATTGTTTTTAGATCATGTTCAAAATCTTGTTTTACTGCCAACCACTGCTCTTCCATCTCTGCTTGAAGCATTAACGGCATACGTGGTCCATTCAATTTAGGATTGTTATGAATTTTACCCATGATATCATTGCCTTCTGTAGTCACTATTGAGAATGAATTGACTACACCGCCATTTTCAGGATTTACCCATTCAGACCAAAGTGCAGCCATAGCCAAAGGTTCTTTATTTTTTTGTTGGATAAAAACAGGAAACACCTCTTTATTCACATGGTGATGTTCGTAAAACCCATCTACATATAAAATACATCTTTTCTCTTGTGCGGCATCTCTAAATGCAGGTTTATCAAATATGGTTTCTACTCTAGCATTTAAAGTATTGTTCCAAATTTTCTTTTGCTGTTCTACACTTTTCACCCAATACGGAATGAGGCCCCAAGTGGCTACAATTGGATAAACCGGGTCTTCACTAGTATAAATAAGCACTTCAGGATGAGAAAATCCAGAAGCATGGTATAACGGCAAATCAGTAAGGGGAGCTAATTTTTCAATTATTTCCTCAATCGCTTTTAAATCTTGATTTCTTGTTGCCCGTTTTAATTGCGCCTCTAAACTGGCTTTTATATCGTAACACATATATTCAAAATTTATAATAAGAGAAATTACATTGGCTTTAATAGTACTTTAAAATGGCTAGGTTTATTTCTTAAGT
>CAXBIJ010000216.1:0-6682 GCA_963975675.1 uncultured Maribacter sp.
TTTGAGGCAGAAACCCCTCTTTGCTGATATCTTTCACTGCTCGATGTGGACATAACTTAAATTTGTGGCAAAAATAAGAGATTCATTAAAACTGCAACCTCTCATCCGATTAATATTCCCTCTATTTTCTGAAATTAGAAATAACCGCTTATTTAATAAATAATAATTCTCTGTATTTCGTCAATGGCCATAACTGATTATCCAATAATTTTTCAAGTTTATCGCTATGTAATCTTATTTCAGAAAAATATGGTTTCACATTATTACAATAGGCTTCTGCTTTCTTTTTAGTGTCCTTCATTACATTAGCCTTTCTTCGTGCATCTACCATAGCATCTACCATTTTCTTAATACCGACGATATGCTCAGCTATTTCTTCAATCATGGTCAATTGACCTTCAGAGAATTTTTTATGAGCAGCACCATAAATTTCTTTTAATCCTGATACATTTTTAATCAAGATATTTTGATAAGCAATTGCAGCAGGTATAATATACCCATAGACCAATTCATTATAAACCCTACCCTCAATTTGGGTATGCATAATGTAATTCTCTAAATCGACTTCTTGTCGTGCGCTAACCTCAACTTCGCTCATTACTTTCATTGATTGAAAAAGGGCTAAACTCTCTTTCGAGGTCAAAACTTTAAGAGCTTCAGGTGTATTCTTATTATTACTCAATTTACGTCGCTTAGCCTCACTCTCCCATTCTGAACTATACCCATCACCATCGAAACGTATACGCTTAGACGTTTTGATATATTCTCGAAGCACATTAAAAACCGCTTCATCTTTCTTTAGGCTTTTTTTATCAATTAAGAGATCAACCTCCTTTTTAAAATCTTTCAGCTGCTTTGCAACTATCGTATTTAAAATGGTCATAGGCTTAGCACAATTCGTTTTTGACCCTACGCCACGCATCTCAAATTTATTACCGGTAAATGCAAAAGGTGATGTTCTATTGCGGTCGGTATTATCCATTAATATTTCAGGGATTTTACCAACTACATTCAATTTAAGTTCTGTTTTTTCTTCTGGTGACAACTTCCCTTTCGAAACACCTTCAAGCTCATCTAACACACTGCTTAATTGTGTTCCTATAAAAATTGAAAATATAGCTGGTGGCGCCTCATTAGCCCCTAAACGATAGTCATTACTTGCCGATGCTATTGACGAACGCAAAAGTTCTTCATATGTATCAACAGCTTTAATCGTGTTTATAAAAAAGGTTAAAAATTGTAGATTCTTCATTGGTGTAGAACCAGGACTAAGTAAGTTTACCCCAGTATCCGTTGCCAAAGACCAATTATTATGTTTACCAGAACCATTAATACCGGCAAAAGGTTTTTCATGAAACAGAATAGTAAAATGATGTTTATCGGCAATTTTATCCATGACATCCATCAACAGAAGATTATGGTCAACTGCAAGATTAGCCTCCTCAAAAACAGGCGCCAATTCAAATTGATTTGGCGCTACTTCGTTATGCCTAGTTTTCACTGGTATACCTAACTTTGTGCATTCTTTTTCCAAATCGCTCATGAAACTAAGCACACGACTTGGTATTACTCCGAAATAATGATCATCTAATTGCTGACCTTTTGCCGGTGTTTCACCTACTAAAGTACGGCCGCTCATCATAATATCTGGTCTAGAATGTGCAAGAGCCTTATCTATTAAAAAATATTCTTGCTCCCAACCTAAGGTGGCGTTTACTTTAGAAACATTTTTATCAAAGTATTTCGCTACCGCTGTTGCCGCATCATCAACAGCACTTAATGCCCTTAACAAAGGCGCTTTATAATCTAAAGCATCACCTGTATACGAAACAAAAATGGTTGGTATACATAATGTAGTACCGTAAATAAAAGCAGGTGATGAGGGATCCCAAGCGGTATAACCACGGGCTTCAAATGTATTTCGAATTCCCCCACTTGGAAAGCTTGACGCATCTGGTTCTTGCTGAACCAGCTGGCCACCTCCAAATTTCTCTAGGGCTGTACCATCAGGTAATAAATCAAAAAATGCATCATGCTTCTCAGCTGTAGAACCAGTTAATGGTTGAAACCAATGAGTGTAATGCGTAGCTCCCATAGTTATAGCCCAACCTTTTATGGCTTCTGCAACCTGATCTGCTATTTTTCGGTCAATCTTTGAACCAGAAACCATAGCTCCTTTCAAACTTTCTAATGCATCTTTGGTAAGATATTGTAACATCTTACTTTCATTAAAAACATTAATACCGAATAACTCAGATCGTCTACCGTTCTCTTCAATAGCGATACTATTTCTTGTTTGACTTTGGGCAATTGCCGCGAATCTTGATGATACCATATTCAAATACATTATTAATTCGACAAAATTACGTTCTAAAAATATAAATATGGCAAAATACCCGATAAAAAACAGGGGTAGATAACAATTAATTTAAATTTTAAAGATTTACCCCCTTAAAAATTCATATCAAATGATAAAAAACATATTTTTGCTTGTCTTTTATTCAAAAAAAATATAACTATTATATTATGAGCAAAACAAAATTAGAATACATCTGGTTAGATGGATATTTTCCAACCCAAAACATGAGAAGCAAGACCAAAGTGGTTAATGACTTTGGTGGTAAATTAGAAGATTGCCCAATGTGGTCTTTTGATGGAAGTTCAACACGACAAGCTGAAGGTGGTTCTTCTGACTGTTTGCTTAAACCAGTGGCTATTTTTCCAGATCCTGCAAGAAATAACGGGTTTTTAGTTATGACTGAAGTTTTAAATGCAGATGGTACTCCACACGAATCTAATGGGAGAGCGACCATAAACGATCCTGATGATGATTTCTGGTTCGGTTTTGAACAAGAATATTTTATTATGGATACTGCTACAGAACTCCCTTTAGGTTTCCCAAGAGGAGGATATCCTGCTCCACAGGGGCTATACTATTGTTCAGTAGGTGGAAAAAACACACACGGAAGACACATAGTTGAAGAACACGCTGATCTTTGTATTGCAGCAGGACTTAACTTTGAAGGTATTAACCAAGAAGTTGCTTGTGGACAATGGGAATTTCAATTGTTTGCCAAAGGTGCACAACTGGCCGGTGATGAATTATGGGTAGCACGCTACCTATTAGATAGACTTACTGAATCTTATGGTTACTATATAGAATATCACCCAAAACCATTAGGTAAGCATATGGATTGGAATGGTTCTGGTATGCATGCAAACTTCTCTAACACTACATTAAGAACTTGTGGTGATAGAGCTATATATGAGAAAATTTGTGAAGCTTTCAGACCAGTTGTTAAAGAGCATATCTCTGTTTATGGTGAATTTAATGACCAACGTTTAACAGGTCTTCATGAAACTGCTGCTATTACCGACTTTAGTTTCGGTATTTCTGACAGAGGAGCTTCTATTCGTATTCCTATCGCTACTGTTGAGAGTGGATGGAAAGGATGGTTGGAAGACAGAAGACCTGCATCTAATGGCGATCCATACAAAATTGCAGGTAGAATCGTTAAAACGGTTAAATCAGCTAAGATTTAATACCAAATTAATTGTTGATTATACTAAAAACGTCTTGGATTATTCCAAGACGTTTTTTATTACTTATAAATCATAGACTATTTAGTAGCTTAGAATTACCCAATTGTCATATAAATAAATGCAATATACACCCCTAACAGAATTATACCATCTCTCCACCCCAAACGCAACCCTTTTGGTATAAATACCAAAGGCAAAATGAGAAAAGAGATAACCAACATCCAAAAAATATCGTTGGTCAATAAGCCCTGATCCATTACTCGAATAGGGGTAATAATTGAAGTTATACCTAAAACAGCTAATAGATTAAAGATATTGGAGCCGATTAAATTTCCTAATGAAATAGCTTTTTCCTTTTTTATCACTGCTATTACCGATGCGGCCAATTCAGGAATACTAGTACCTACAGAAACAATTGTTATAGCAATTACGCGCTCACTAACACCAAATACAGTTGCCATACCAACTGCGCCATCAATTAACAATTCTGAACCACCCCAAAGAGCACCACCACCTAATCCTAAAAAAAGCACGGTTTTGTACAATGGCAACATTACATCGGGTTCGTCAACTTCATCGATTACCGCCGGTTTTTGAAAACGCAGCAAGTATACTAAGAATAAGAAAAGAACTATTACCATGATAATGCCTTCGTACTTCTCTAAAACTCCATCAAAATATATAAAGAAGAAAAAGAGTAATGAGGCCAACATCATTACTGGCCAATCTGTTGTATAAAAGCTTTTACTTACATTAATAGGGCTTAACAAAATTATTATCGCTAGCACCAAACCTAAATTAGCAATATTAGATCCTACTACATTACCTAAAGCCAAATCTGGAAAACCGTCTAATGCAGCATTTATACTAACAATTAATTCTGGTGCCGAGGTAGCGAAAGAAACGACCGTCATACCTATAACAATCTTCGGTATTTTTAATTTTAGTGATAAATCTACAGCAGCTTTTAAAAGCCAATTACCACCTGCTATTAAAAAAAATAGTCCACCAAGTATAAATAGAAAGTTCTGCATGTAAAGAGTTTACACAAATATAAATAGAAGAAACCTGTTGATAAGCAACTATTGAAAGTATATAAAAACTAAAATTATAGTTAAATAACTATAATTTTAGTTTCATAACTATAAAAATAGTTTATATTAGTTCTGCAAATACACTCAAATGAAAAAATTAACCAACAAAGAAGAAGAAATCATGAAGATTCTTTGGCGACTTAAAAAAGCTTTTGTCAAAGAAATAATGGAGGAAATACCTGCGCATAAACCCCATTACAATACCCTTTCTACTATTGTGCGCAATTTAGAGGAAAAGAAATTTGTAGGATTTACCGCTTATGGAAAAACACATCAATATCACCCAATAGTAAGCAAAGAGAGTTATTATAAAGCTTATGTAAATGAAGACATGGTAGGTTATTTTGATAATTCTTATATGAACTTAGTATCGTTTTTCGCCAAGGAGGAAAAAATTTCGGTCGAAGAATTAAAGGAAATAATTAACCTGATTGAAAATAAATAATAATGGAATCATTTTTCATACATCTATTAAAGTCCTCTGCAGTTTTACTATTGTTCATTACTGTTTATCAGCTTTTCTTAAAAAAAGAAACCTTCTTTGAAAATAATCGTGTCTTTCTTATTCTAGGACCAATCATAGCAGTAGCTCTACCATTTATCACCATTACAAAAACTATTCTTATTCAACCATCAGTACAGCAAAAATGGAATGTTTCAGAAGAAACAATAGTTGATCCAATTATAAACGAAACATTGAACTGGTCATCAATTTTGATTGGCTTGTATAGTATTGGTTTATTGTACTTTACATTTAGACTAATTTTACAGTACAAAAAAATAATAAAGCTAAAAAAGCAAAGTGAAATTGTAAAAGACGCTCAATTCACTCACGTAAAAACAAACAAGCGTATTTCGCCATTTTCATTTTTCAATAATATTTTTTACTATCCAAAGCAATTCACAGAGGCAGAACTTTTTACAATCATTACACATGAAAAAGTGCATGTTATTGACAAGCATTCAGTCGATGTTTTAATTACAGAAATTGTTTCAATCATCTTATGGTTCAATCCATTTATTTGGTGGTATAAAATCATGGTTAAACAAAATTTGGAATATATAGCTGACGCTAAAACATGTGCGATGGAAATTGATAAAAAATCATATCAATACCTAATGTTAAAACAAACTGTTAGTTCTCAAACTTTTTCAATCATTAATCCATTTTTTAATTCATTCATCAAAAAACGAATAGTCATGATCAATCAACAGCCATCAAAAAAAAGTAATCAACTTAAATTATTTATCATCCTTCCTGCGATAGTACTATTTCTAATGAGTTTTAATACTAAAGAGGTTTTTGAAGTTAGAAACAACAAAAGTATTTCTCAAGAAATTAATACTAATGAAAATGCCATTGACCTAATTATCACTAAGAATACTACCAACAAAAATCTAGAAAACATAAAAAATCAACTACGATTAGATAATGTAGATTTTTCTTTTACCGCAGTACGAAATTCAAATGGTGAGATTATTGACTTAACATTAAGTCTTGTCGGAAATTCAAAAAAAGGATCCAAGACTTTTTCTGGTAATTACCAAAGTGACTCCATTGACACTATAGATGATGTTATTATAAAATATGACCCAAAAACTAATTATTTGTTTATTGGAGATAAGAAAGGTGCTCAAAATTTAAAATCAGATTCATGGGTTATTTCAACTCAAATAAATGAAGTGAAAATTGAAGTAGACAAAAATTCAAAAAATGAAACTCTTAAAAGTGATTCTGAATTTTTAAAGGAAAATGGCGTCACCATTTCTTATAGGGGAATAAAAAGAAATAAAAATGGTGAAATAACTGCCATCAAAGTACACTATAACAACAATGCTGGAGAAAAAGGGACTTATCAACAAATAAAATCAACTCCGATTGCTCCTTTTTCAATAACTGTAAATCTTAATGAAGATGATATTAAAATAAGTACAGTCACCCAAACAAATAATTATACCGATTCATATATATCTAAGGAAGAATACAAATCTGGTAAAATTGTAGAGATTAGAAAAAACAATAACACAGATTCCTATTATTTAAA
>CAXBIJ010000217.1:0-6621 GCA_963975675.1 uncultured Maribacter sp.
CTAAATGTCTTAATTCTTTTAAATGTTGTGATATGGTAGGTTGGGCCAATCCTATTTCGTTGACCAAATCCCCACAGACACATGCGTTTATCTTAAATAAATGCTGTAAAATTGAAACTCTTGCGGGGTGCCCAAATACTTTTGCGAAAAGTGCAATTTCGTTTTGTTGGTCTGTAAACATTTCAGTTTTAGCTAGTCCCATATTGTTTTATATTTATTAATCGCAATGTTACGATTAATGGTTTGATAATTCAAATTAAAGTTGAGGTTTATTTAATGGTGGACTAAATAATTGTTATTTGGTAATGCAAATTTTAGGGTGAACTAACAATTACCATTATTTACTTCTTTTATCAGTTTCAAGAATCGAATATTGAAAATTGTCTGAACAGCCAGATTTTAAAGGTAGTATTTGTCTCAGGCGGCCTTCTCTTACCATTCCTGATTTTTCTAAAACCTTAATAGAACCAATATTTTCTACTGCGCAGCCAGCTTCTATACGGTGAAGTTTAAGTGTGTCAAAACCAAAATCTAGTATGGCTTTTAAGGCTTCAGTGGCATATCCTTTTTTCCAATAATCAGAATGTATTTTATACCAAACTTCAGCTCTTTTATATTTCGCATTACCAACTTTGAATCCGAACAGACCCATGAATTTACCATTCGATTTGTTGACAATTGCAAACGTGTAATTTTTAATTTCCTCCGACTGATTCTCTTTAATCCATGGTTGAATAATAGCTTTAGTTTCTTCAATACTATTCGGAATACCTAAGGCATTGTATTTGTCGGTTTCGGGTAAAGAATGCACCGTATGAATTGAATCTAAGTCTGATATATCAATCAATCTTAGTCGTATTCTTTCCGTTTCTATTTCGGTTTCGTTCATTATAAATTACCCTATCTATTAACTAGTGCAGTTATCAATACGCCAAGGTGGGTTTAATCTATTATCACCTCCATAGTAGAGAATTAGTTGATTACCATCAAGGTCTTTTAATCGCGCTTCGCGCCATAGCCATCTTTGGTCTGTTGGTAGTTGCTCAAATTGTATCCCTTTTTCGATAAGCTCGTTTACTAGAACATCTAGATTGTTACATTCAAAATAGATGTAAATACCATCTCCTTTTGGTAAGGTATCGGTTTGGTGTATTGAAAAGGTGGAGGCCCCATCTGGACATTCAAATCTTGCGTAATTTGGTAATGATGCTACAATTAATCTTAATCCAAGTTTTTCATAAAAAGGAATTGATTTTGTCAAATCTAATGATGGAATCGTTACTTGATTTAAGTTCATAGTTTAATTTTAAAATCCCATTATTCATTAAAACGATTTATAAAAGCTGTAAATGATTGAATAAAATGCTTTCTAGGGGTTTCCATAAAAGCGGCATGGTCACCACCAGAAATTACCACCCAACTTTTATCGGCTGTTTTTAATCTAGTGAATAACTTTGCTTGATTAACTGTTGGCGCTATTGGGTCAAATTCTCCCTGCATAAGTAATACTGGTGTGGTGATTAATGACGGGTCAATGCTGTTGTATTCACTTTCATTTCTCCAGTCTACGCGTATTGGGTCGTACGCTAATGTCATCTTTACATACGTGTCTATTGCTTTTTGACTAATACTACCAGGGATGATAAAATCGCTCGCTGCATTTTTAGCTGTATTTATGCTTTTCAATAATTTCTTGTCATTGGTGTCTTCAGGAATTTTAGAATCTAAATCTTGCCAATACCCAAAAACCGTAAGGCTGGCAATATTTTTAGATTCTTTTTGGGTGGCAAGTAATGATAATGTTGATCCCATTGACCAACCGAATAAATGAACTTTTGTCTTATTATTTTCTTTAGAAATCCAATTTAAAACGTTTAAAATGTCATTTGAAGCTATTTCTGGCGACGACCATTCAGTAGCATCTCTAGGTGTTTTACCGTATCCTCGTAAATCAATAGCATAGGTAGAATACCCTTGTTCTACTAAACCATCCATTAAAGACAACTCTTCACCTTCTACTTGTAAATCAAAATCAGGAACCCCGCTCCACGTTCTACCATGAACAAAAAGAATAATCCCTTTAGCATTTTCAGCTTTTTTCTCCCAAACCGCCATGGGGTGTCCGTTCGATAAAACGGTATGTCGTAGTAAAGAATCATTAACTAGAATAGTAATTGAATTGCCTTTATTTAGGGGTTGATAGTTTGCTTTACAAGTTATAGTCGTTACTAATAAAAGAACTAGTAAACAATTTTGTTTTAATAGAGTTGTCATAAGATTTCTATTTTAGGTAAATGATAGTCGTTATAATTTTTTTGTTTCCGATTGAGAACACTATTAATTCCATTCCCGATAGCTATCTGGATTAGCGACTTTATAAATATACACAGACCTTTCGATTTTGCCTTATTGTCAATATATTTTGATGGTATTAGCTGTTTTTTACGTTTCGAATTCACAAATAATTGGTAAATGGTCGCTAACCGATAGCCATTGTTTTATAGGACCAACCTCTATTTTTTTAACTCTATTTTGAAAAAATAAGCACCCAAAAATATAATCAATATGATACGGTTTTTCTATTTTTCGATGAAGAAAAAAAGTTGGTTGAGATTCTTCACCCTGCTTTTCATTCCTATAATTGTGGTAAAGACTTTCAATACCAATATCTTTAAGTTCTTTTACCACATCTGAGTGATTCCACCATCTGTCTGATTTGTCCCAACACACATTGCTATTAAAATCTCCTAATATTATACTTTTATTAAGTTTTGATTTGTGAATTTGAAGATATTTCCACAATTGACCTATGTAACCAAAAGTTGGTGAATTGTTATTATGAGTCCAAACAGCAAGTAAAACAAAATCTTTATTGATTTTACAGGGTAAGAAGTGCTTTACTCTTAGGTCTTTGTATATGTTCGTCCAATTTTGTTTTTCTAATTCTATATCTTTTTTCGCAAAAATCCCAATTCCTTTATTTTTGGTATCTCCAATCCAAATATGATTTTTAGCCCAATTCCTGTAGGCCCCATGCTTGGTTTCAAGCGGATTTTCACATTCTTGAATTACGAAAATGTCGGCATTAAAATCTAGTAAGTTCTCAAACTTATTTCTTAAAGCCCCATTGCAATTCCAAGTTATGATTTTCAATAATCTTTTTTTATAATGCACGCCAACAATTAACTAAACATAATATTCCCTCTAGCTATATTAGATTAGTAAGTTACTACTTCTTTTTATATGATAATCCGTAGGCCGTAAATAGTAAGATAGGGTATTCATAAAAAAAGCCCATCTAGTACAGATGGGCTTTTTATTTCATATAAAAATGATAATGAATTTTAAAAGTGTTTACTCTATTTTAGATAATCTTGAGAATTTACCATTTCAAATTTCGGACTTCGCTCCATGAACTCACGTAACATAGCCGTATGTGCAGAACCCATTATAATAAGAACCCTGTCGTTCTTATTCATTTGAATTCTGTTTAGGTTAGAATATATTTTCATGTTGCGATGATAAAATATGGCCGCTTGGTCAGCACCTACGAAATTATCATCTATACCCACGTAAAAGAGTTTGTCGGCATTTGCGTTTAATGAATAATCTAACATTTTAGGGTCATTAATTAGTGCTATCTTTTCTAAAAGGGATAAATTTTCGAAGTTGTTGTTTCGTTTTTCAAGCTCTGGATATGCCTTTAAAGGATTGTTGGTAATTTCTAAATAGGTCGCTGGGTCAATAGCATTGGTTAATTCTGGGCTGTTTTCTATAAAATCTCCTACACTATAATTATAATTCATATGATTATCGATACCATAGACTTTCGCAAGTCCGCTCATTCTAGCGACATCAAAACCTACCATACTCAATTCGCCATATTGCGTATTAAGCTCACTAGGATTTTTTGAAAAATCTTGATAGGCTTTATTGATGTCATCATCAATTTCAGGTAGGTATTCTAGACATATAATAGTGGGTTTAAATTTCGCCAATTGAATTGACAGTTTTCGAATTTCTTCTTGTTCCCTAGCATTGTTTTCATCAAAGTCAACTTTGGTAGCATCGCTCGTAGAACCAAAATGAAAAAATCCAACATTTAATACTTGAATTTTATATGTTTTAGTCGACGCAGCAGAGGCAGGTTCTTTATTGGATTGGTCACTATTTTTAGTGGTACAACCTAGAAAGGTAATGGAAAGTATAATTAGTAGTCTTCTCATATAAAAGGTGTATCTGCTATGAATCCCAATTCATTCTTTGTAATCGAACAGCATTTAAAATAGCAAGTAAAGCTACGCCAACATCGGCAAAAACGGCTTCCCACATGGTTGCTAATCCTCCTGCTCCCAACATTAAAACAATAACTTTTACTCCGAAAGCTAATGCTATATTCTGCCATACAATGCTTCGAGTAGATTTACCAATCTTTATAGCCTTGGATATTTTAGAAGGTTGGTCTGTTTGTATAATTACATCTGCCGTTTCAATGGCCACATCGCTTCCTAATCCGCCCATTGCAATACCAACATCACTTACTGCAAGTACAGGTGCATCATTAATTCCATCACCAATAAAGGCTACTTTAGTGCCCGATTGTATTTTCAACTTTTCAACTTCATTCAGCTTATCTTCAGGTAACAATCCTCCTTTTGCCCAATCAATACCCAGTTGTTTTGCCACTTCTTGTGTAATGGAATCTTTGTCACCAGAAAGCATAATAATTTTTGTGACTCCCGCAGCTCGAATTTCTTTAATCGCCTGATGTGCGTCATCTTTTAGTTCATCTGCAATGGTCACGTAACCAGCAAATTTTCCGTCTATAGCTACTAAAACTATAGATTCTACAATACTGTCGATTTCTCTTGATACTTCAATCTGGTTAGATGTTAGTAAGGCTTTGTTTCCTGCTAAAACAATTTTACCATTAACCGTTCCCCTTAAACCTTTACCTGCAATTTCTGAAACATCGGTCGCCTTGTAAGCTGCACCGTCAGACTTGTATTCTAATATTGCTTTGGCAATTGGGTGGGTAGATTGCTCCTCGATTGCAATCAAGTACTTCATGAATTCACCTTCGCTAAAGATCTGATCTGTAACAAGATCCTGAATCTTAAAAACACCTTTAGTTACGGTGCCAGTCTTGTCCATAACCACTGTGTTTACTTTGGTCATGGTATCTAAAAACGAAGCGCCTTTAAACAGAATTCCGTTTCGTGATGCAGCTCCTAAGCCACCAAAATAACCTAATGGGATAGAAATGACCAAGGCACAAGGGCAAGAGATTACTAGAAATATCAATGCTCTATACAACCAATCTCTAAACACATAATCATCAACAAAAAAGTAGGGGAGTAGCGTTAGTCCTATGGCAAGATAAACCACTATTGGTGTATATATACGGGCAAACTTGCGAATGAACAGCTCAGTTTTTGATTTTCTGGCGGTAGCATTTTGTACCATATCTAAAATACGGGCAATTGAACTATCTTTAAATTCTTTCGTGGTTTCTATCTCAACTACACCTTCTAGATTTATGCTTCCGGCGTATACCGATTCCCCTTTTTTTAGGGTGTCTGGTTTACTTTCTCCTGTTAATGCCGCAGTATTAAAAGAACCTTTGTCAGACAATAAAATACCATCTAACGGTACTTTTTCTCCTACACGAACTTGAATTCTCTCGCCTATTTTAACCGATTCGGGATTTACCGAAATAAAATTTTCTTTGCGATAGACCAATGCTTCATTAGGTCGTACATCAAGTAAAGCTTTAATATTTCCCTTCGCTCGTTTAACAGCCGCACTTTGAAAAAGTTCACCGACCGCATAGAACAACATTACGGCAACCCCTTCGGGATATTCACCAATGGCAAAGGCACCTATAGTAGCAATGCCCATCAAAAAGAACTCTGTAAAGAAATCTCCTTTTTTAATACTTTCCCATCCTTCTTTTATCACAGGAAATCCTACGGGAATGTAAGCCACTATATACCAGAAAATACGAATCCATCCATCAAAGAAAGAAAACGTGCCAAAATAGTCTATAGCAATGCCTGTCATTAGCAGTACAAAACTGAATATAGCAGGGAGGTAAGTTTTTATACCTGATGTGTTACCTGCATGATTATGGTTATGACCATCATCTTGACTATGCCCATCGGAATGTTCTGTTGATTTGAGGTCTCTAAGGTTTACTTTTTTCTTTTTCATAATTCGTGCAAGTTCGAAAAATTATGAATGCAACTGTAGTGCATTTAATGTTGACTACAGGTGTCGCAGATACCTTTAATGACCAAGTTTGCATCTTCGGCTATATACCCAGATGGTAAATTAATGTGTGGTATTTTATGCTCGGTTAAGCATACCGTTTTGTCGCAATTACTGCAATGAAAATGTAAGTGTAAGTCTTGGTCTATCTCACAATTGCAACCAGGTTCGCATAATGCAAATTTTGAAATATTTGTACCGTCGTCAATTTGATGTACAATTCCGTTTTCTTCAAACGTTTTAAGTGTTCGATACAGGGTAGTGCGTTCAGCTTTTTCAAAGGCGTTTTCGATATCGGTCAATGCAACTGCAATATCTTTTTCGGCCATATACTTGTATATTAAAATACGC
>CAXBIJ010000218.1:0-6583 GCA_963975675.1 uncultured Maribacter sp.
CGTGAACAATGTTTTCAGACAGACAAAAACCTAAGGCTATGAATGAAATAGGAGGACAACCCAACAGAATTGAAAAGAATACCAAGATAAAAGGAGATATTATTTCCGAAGCAGATTTTCGTATCGATGGTAAATTAGATGGTAATGTAAAAACATCAGGTAAAGTAGTTATTGGTAAAGATGGCTATATACATGGTAAGGTAGAATGTGTAAATGCTGATATTGAAGGTAGCTTCAATGGTGAGCTTTTAGTATCTGACCTATTGTCTTTAAAGGCATCTGCAGTTATTGAAGGTACGGTAACCGTTAGTAAATTGGCTGTTGAACCAGGTGCAACTTTCAATGCTGCATGTACAATGGGTGGTAAGAAAGCCTCGGGAAACAACACAGGTTTTAAATCATCAAACAACAATGAAACCGCAAAAGCCTCGTGATGATAAGTCCGAACTTTTAAGAACAGCAGCTAGCTTATCAGGCATTGCCATTCAAATGGGTGCTACGATTTTCTTAGGCAATCTTTTAGGGGAATGGTTAGATCTTAAGTTCGAAAAAACATATTTAGAAGATACAGTTACTTTACTTGCCGTATTTTTGTCTATATATCTGGTCATTAAAAAAGTAATGGCCTTAAATAAATAAGGATAATTGCTAAAAAAAATAATTTTATACATAGTCGTGTTCCTTTTAATGGGCACGACTTCTTATTTTCTACAAGTTTTTCTAATTGAGGAAAACCACAATTTTATTCCATTATTACAGAAAGCTTATGTTTTTCACTTCTGTTTTTCCCTAGTTTTACTAGCTGTATTTCAATTTTTCACTCAGAAAAACAAACTTTTTGAGCAGTTGGGTTTTATATATATGGGTGTGCTCGTTTTTAAGATAATCGTTTTTGCGGGTCTCTTTTATCCGCAACTTTTAGGAGAAAATATGTTGCCCCGTTATTATAGGTCTTCCCTATTAATTCCTGTTATTGTATTTTTGCCGCTTGAAGTGATTTTCATTTCAAAAATAATACAAGGTAAAAAAGCTTAAATTTTAAAGCTCTAAATTTGTGTAGAATATGTTAATAATGACTACTTTTGCGCAAAATTTCAAGAGCTTAATTTTTGAAAAAGATATAATGAAGAAAGTTTTAGAAACATTGAAAACGGCAACATTACTTTTCGTACTATGTTTTTCCTTACAAGGATTTGCATCGTCTGACGATGGTCAAAACCTTTCGGTAGACACTAAAGAAGAGGTAGATGCGTATATCCAACATCATATTAAAGACGCCCATGACTTTCATTTATTTTCGTATACCTCTAACGGGGAGCGTAAACATGTTGGTTTTCCGTTACCTGTAATTGTTTGGTCAAGTAATGGTCTAGCTACGTTTATGTCTTCTGCTTTTCATCATGATGATGATGGTGAGGTGGTTGTTGAACGTAATGGCTCAAGTTTTGTGAAACTTCATAGCAAAATTTACGAGTTAGAGGCTGGTGCTTCTCAAGTTGAATTCGATGAAACGAATCATGCTACTAATGCACATAAAGTTTTAGATTTCTCTATTACTAAAAGTGTAATGGGTATCTTATTGGTGGGCTTATTTATGTTGATAGTTTTTAGTTCCTTGGCTAGACAGTATTCTAAAAAAAAGGTACCAACTGGTTTTGGTAGAGTTTTAGAGCCACTAGTGCTTTATGTTAGAGATGAAATTGCTCTTCCCAATATCGGTGAGAAAAAATATAGAAAATTCACTGGATACCTTTTAACCGTATTCTTTTTTATCTGGATTTTGAATTTATTAGGTCTTACACCTTTCGGTTTTAATGTTACAGGTCAATTAGCAGTAACAGCTGCTTTGGCAATATTTACCTTAATTATATATACAGTAAGCGGTAACAAAGATTATTGGATGCACATATTGTGGATGCCAGGTGTACCTATTCTAATTAGACCAGTTTTGGCAGTCATTGAATTGGCCGGTGCATTTATCATTAAGCCTTTTTCATTATTGGTGCGTTTGTTTGCTAACATTTCAGCAGGGCATATTGTAGTAATGAGTTTAATTGCTATCATGTTCACATTAAAAAAGAGTTTAGGTGTTGTTGGCGCAACAGGTCTTTCTTTAGTGTTATCATTTTTTATCACCCTAATAGAAGTTTTAGTAGCCTTTTTACAGGCATATATTTTTACCATGCTTTCAGCATTATTTATAGGCATGGCAGTTGCAGAACATGATCATGAGCACGAGCATGATGCGGAAGGGCATGAATTGCCAGATGCAGAAGATGTAAGAGGAGATTTTATTTAACGAGAGTTTTTTTAATTTAATTATATAAATCAGTTTATTATGTACAATTTAATTGGAGCAGGTTTAATCGTAATCGGAGCAGGTATTGGACTTGGTCAAATCGGTGGTAAAGCAATGGAAGGTATTGCTCGTCAGCCAGAAGCGACAGGTAAAATTCAAACTGCGATGATTATCATCGCTGCACTTTTGGAAGGTTTGGCATTCGGTGCCTTGTTCTTAGGAAAATAAGAACACTAAAACCAAAGAACATTCTCCTGCAACGGTTGGTTGCAGGAAGTGTTTTTTTTAATTATTGATTTAGTATTTAAAAATTAAGATATGGAAGTTTTAATTAACGATTTTTCGCCAGGTTTGTTTGTTGTACAAACCATTCTATTATTAGGTTTGATTTTCTTATTGGTAAAATTTGCTTGGAAACCTATTTTGACTTCTTTGAACGAAAGAGAGTCTGGTATTAAAGATGCATTGGCCGCTGCTGAAAAAGCACGTACCGATATGCAAAATTTGCAAGCTTACAATGAAAAAATGCTTCAAGAAGCACGTGCTGAGCGTGAGTCTATGTTGAAAGAAGCGCGTGAAATCAAAGAAAAAATGATTTCAGATTCTAAGGAACTAGCCAAATCAGAAGGTGATAAAATGTTAAAGCAGGCGCAAGAAGCTATAGAAAGCGAAAAGAAAGCCGCTGTTGCAGACATTAAAAATCAAGTCGCAGAATTATCTGTTGCCATTGCTGAGAAAGTTATAAAAGAAGAATTATCTAGCAATGAAAAGCAATTGAAGTTGGTCGATACATTGTTGAGCGATATAAAACTTAACTAAGAAATACGATGAGCGAATCAAGAGCAGCATTACGTTACGCAAAGGCAATATTAGAAATAGCCAAGGAAAAGAAAGCCTTGACTGCTGTTGAAAAAGATATGCGTTCAATCGCAGCTACTATTTCTAATAGTAAAGAGTTGAGAGATGTTCTTGCTAGTCCTGTAGTATCTGGTGTTTCTAAAAAGAATGCCTTATTAGAAATCTTTAAGGGCAACGATGCTATTACTGAGGGTTCAATTAGCATGTTAGTGGATAACAAGCGTATTGGAATGCTTAATGAAGTAGCCTTAAAATATATCATTCTTAGTGAGCAATTGAAAGGAAAAGACGTAGCTTACGTAACTACGGCAGTACCTTTAAATGCGGAAATGGAGAAAAAGGTGTTAATTCAAGTAGCAAACATCACAGGTAACGAAGTAACCATTGAGAATAAAATTGACGCAAGTATTATAGGCGGATTTATCCTTAGAGTAGGAGATTTGCAATATGATGCTAGCATAGCTAATAAGTTAAGTAATATTAAAAGAGAATTTTCAAATAGTCTATAATAACTATATAGGGCTAAGGGTGTTTTCATCCGCAGCCTAATATCTTATATCTAATTAAAAATGGCAGGAGTAAAAGCCGCTGAAGTATCAGCAATTTTAAAGAAACAATTATCAGGATTTGACGCTACCGCTACTTTAGACGAAGTAGGTACTGTTTTACAGGTAGGGGATGGTATCGCAAGAATCTACGGATTAGCTAACGCCCAGTATGGGGAATTAGTTGAGTTCGAAGGTGGTCTTGAAGGTATCGTTTTGAACCTTGAAGAAGATAACGTTGGTGTGGTTCTTTTAGGCCCGTCAAAATCAGTAGGTGAAGGTGATACGGTTAAACGTACACAACGTATCGCATCTATTAAAGTTGGTGAAGGAATTGTTGGTCGTGTGGTTGATACATTGGGTAACCCAATAGATGGTAAAGGACCAATTGCTGGCAAGACTTACGAAATGCCGTTGGAACGTAAAGCACCAGGGGTTATTTTTAGAGAACCTGTTACTGAGCCAATGCAATCTGGTATTAAAGCGATTGATGCAATGATTCCGGTTGGAAGAGGGCAAAGAGAGCTTGTTATTGGTGACCGTCAAACTGGTAAGACTACAGTTTGTATCGATACCATTTTAAATCAAAAAGAATTTTACGATGCAGGTGTTCCTGTTTATTGTATATATGTAGCAATTGGTCAGAAAGCTTCTACTGTAGCTGGTATTGCTCAAGTGTTAGAAGATAAAGGAGCTATGGCCTATACGACTATTGTAGCGGCTAATGCATCTGATCCTGCACCAATGCAAGTATATGCACCATTCGCCGGGGCATCTATTGGTGAGTATTTCCGTGATACTGGTCGTCCAGCATTAATTATATATGATGATTTATCAAAACAAGCGGTAGCATATCGTGAGGTGTCTCTTTTGTTAAGAAGACCACCAGGACGTGAAGCATACCCAGGTGACGTTTTCTATCTGCACTCTAGATTATTAGAGCGTGCAGCAAAAGTGATTAATAACGATGCTATTGCAAGAGAAATGAACGATTTGCCTGAGGTGCTAAAGCCAATGGTAAAAGGTGGTGGTTCTTTAACTGCTTTACCAATTATTGAAACACAAGCGGGTGACGTTTCTGCTTATATCCCAACCAACGTAATTTCAATTACTGATGGTCAGATATTCTTAGAGCAAGATTTATTCAACCAAGGTGTAAGACCAGCGATTAACGTGGGTATTTCGGTATCTCGTGTTGGGGGTAACGCACAGATTAAATCAATGAAAAAAGTTGCAGGTACATTGAAATTGGATCAAGCACAGTTCCGTGAACTAGAAGCGTTCGCGAAATTTGGTTCAGATTTAGATGCTGCTACGTTGAATGTTATTGAAAAAGGACGTAGAAACGTTGAAATATTAAAGCAAGCTCAAAACGATCCTTTTACTGTTGAAGATCAAGTTGCTATTATCTATGCGGGTTCTAAAAACTTGTTAAGAGATGTGCCAGTAGAAAAAGTAAAAGAATTTGAACGTGACTATTTAGAATTTCTTAATGCAAAGCATAGAGGCGTTTTAGATACGTTGAAGGCTGGTAAACTTACAGAAGAGGTTACTGATACGTTAACCGCTGTATGTAAAGATCTTTCTGCTAAATATAAAAAATAAAACTAGTACATTGTACTGAGTAAAAAGTACAAAGTGTTTTGCTTAACAATGTTGAACGATATGCTTTGTACTTATTACTAAATACGCTAAAGTATGGCTAACTTAAAGGAAATACGGAATAGGATTTCATCGGTTTCATCAACGATGCAGATTACCAGTGCCATGAAAATGGTTTCTGCTGCAAAATTGAAGAAGGCACAAGATGCCATTACGGCAATGAGACCTTACGCCGATAAACTAACCGAATTATTACAAAATTTAAGCGCTAGTTTAGAAGGTGATTCAGGGAGCGTATATGCCGATAATCGTTTTGTAAATAAGGTTTTAATTGTTTCCATTACGTCAAATAGAGGGCTTTGTGGTGCTTTTAATACTAATATTTTAAAGCAATCGGTTCATCTTGCTGATAATGTACATGCTGGCAAAGCAGTAGATTTTATTGCTGTTGGTAAAAAAGCAAATGATTTTTTAGGAAAACGTTTTAATGTTATTGCAAATCACAGTGGTGTTTATGATGATTTAACGTTTGATAATGTTGCTGAGATTGCAGAAAGTTTAATGAAACTTTTTACAAACGGAGATTATGACCGTATTGAAATTGTATATAACAAATTCAAAAATGCAGCCACTCAAATTGTAATGACTGAGCAATTTTTACCGATCGTTCCATTAGAAGTTGAAGGTAATGTAAGCGCAGATTATACATTTGAGCCATCTAAAATTGAAATCATTGAGCAGTTGATTCCTAAATCTTTAAAGACACAGTTATATAAAGGTATTAGAGATTCATTTGCTAGTGAGCATGGTGCACGTATGACAGCGATGCATAAAGCAACTGATAACGCAACTGAAATGCGTGATCAATTGAAATTAACCTACAACAAAGCAAGACAGGCTTCTATAACCAATGAAATACTGGAAATTGTTGGTGGTGCAGAAGCACTAAATAATTAATAGTCATTGCGGGTATAGCAATGCAATCTTTTGATTATAAAATATATTCATATGTAAAACCTCACTTTAATGTGGGGTTTTATTTTTTAATGGGTTTAAAATCCTTTTTTATCCGACTTTTGCTCCGACCATGAAATCAAAAAAGACAGCCTTACTTTTTATCTTTATTACTATTCTAGTTGATGTAATCGGCATCGGCATAATTCTACCCATAATTCCTGATTTGATTATGGAATTGACAGGAGAAGGAAATCACATGGCGATTATTTATGGCATGTGGCTTACCACAGCTTTTGCTGGGATGCAATTTTTATTTTCACCA
>CAXBIJ010000219.1:0-6569 GCA_963975675.1 uncultured Maribacter sp.
CCACTCAAAGGTACCGTGTTGCCATCTGTAGTGACCACGATTCCCTTTGCATCGATACGGGCAGATCTCTCGAAAGCTTCCTCTATGGTATCTTTTACCAATATGGGTTTAACCTCCTGTTTTAGCTTAATATTGTTAGAAACGCCTTTTACCCCCACCAAATCCTTTATGGCATTTGATGCTGAATATTTTTGATAAGACCATTTCACATCTCCAGTTAGGTATACCCAACCATTTTCTACTTTCACCATAACAGCGTCATCAGGTACAGAAGAATGCCATTCCAATGCGTCAACAGCGGCCTTCGCAATTTCTGTATCTGATTTATCTAAACTTGAAGGATATTTAACTACGATATCTTCTGCTACGGCTTTTACGCCACTTACGCGTTTGGCTGCTTTTTCAGCGGCTATTTTCTTAGAATAGCTATCCACTTCGCCGCTTAAGGTAACGACACCTTCGTCAACCGCGACACCTATTTTTGTTTCGTCTATACTTGGTTCCCATGCTAATTCATCTTGAACGTCTAGTTTAATTTTTGAATCTGTTTTCATCTGTAATTAATTTAATAGTTACTATTTTGTTTTCTATAATCTGTCAATTATGCAGTAGGTTAAATGTAGATTTGTTGGCTCTTTTCATAGTTCTTATAACTAGGTTATAGAATTATAAACAAATATATACTGATGCTAAACTGCTTAAAATGATGCACATCAGTATAGAATATTTTAATAAATTAAATTTTATATTTTAAGAGGATTATGACCTATGAAAAACCTTTCGATAATATAAGCGTATCCCTTATCTCACTTATTATTAGATAAGAATTATTAATATTTTACCATTTCAAGTTAGTTTTAGGGTGCATTTCAGTCTTATGAGATTTGGTGCTTATATAATGAAGGATGTAATTAGTAATCCAAATCTATTACTATTGTATTACCTAGTTTTTAAGAAGGTTATCAGTGATATCTTCCTTAAAAATTAATAGGGAAATTGACCTTTATCTAGATTTTTTAAAACGTGGAGGGATGTTATTTCTGTTAGATGCTATTTTAAGAGACTGGAATAAAAAAGTTATTATGGCTCTTGTGAAATGTCATATTGGTGTGCTAAACAATTTTTTCTGTAGAATCTTTTGAAATCATCCATGTATATATTCTTTCTACATCTTCTATTTGACAAAGTTGGGCTCCCTGTCGCAGGGTTGCGGCTGCTCCTGCGGCGACTCCATATTGTATCATGGTTTTTGGGGTATGTCCTACCTTAGCTTTCAAAAGCATGCCAGCTAGCATACTGTCACCGGCACCGATAGTATTCTTTTCATGGACTAAAGGGGCAAGAATGTATTCGAGAACATTTGAAGTAACTAATAAAGCACCCCTACGCCCCATTGATACGGCCATAATCTCGCAATTATGGGTTGCTATAAAATCTTTAGCCGATTCTTCTAGCATCTTGTTAGACAACGTCTCTTCACCATAAAGACTTGCGAGTTCGGATAAATTTGGTTTAAATAAAAAGATGTCCGTTTTTATCGCGTGCTTTAAGGCGCCTTCTTTCGTGTCTAAAATAAATTTCGCTTTCTTTCGCTTGGCTATCTCGCCTACCATCAAATAATAATCATTGGGGATACCTGAAGTTAATTTTCCACTGGCCACCAAAAAGTCGTTTTCGCTCAAAGACCTTTCGATAATATTCAAACCTTTTTGCCATTCATTTTCGTTTACTATTGGCCCTGGGAGTCCGAAACGATAATTTAAATCTGTAGCGGTATCAAATACTGAAAGGTTCTCACGCGTTGTTCCCATCAAGTCAATAACATAGTGTTCAATTTCTTCAATTGATAATAACTCTTGAAGATGTATTCCTGTGTGCCCACCAGAGAAATGAATAGCGACCGATTTACCACCCAAATTATTTATGGCCCTAGAAACGTTGATGCCACCTCCACCAGAATAATATACCGGTTTAGTACATCCTATCTTTTTGTGAGGCACCAAACCTTGTATGGTCGTATTTTTATCGACCACAGGGTTTACGGTAAGGGTGAAGATTCGGCTCAATTAACTGTGATATTTTAAAATTAATTTTTAGTTTCTGCTTTCTGCCATCCCAGAGGTAGCTCGTTTTTTCTCCCCTTTATTGATGTTCTCAATACCTTGTAGTAAAGCATCGGGGTTGAATGAAATACTGTCAATGCCCTCATCAACTAAGAATTGAGCAAATTCAGGAAAATCGCTAGGTGCTTGTCCGCATAATCCAATTTTTGTGTCGGATGCTTTGGCAGATTTGATTGCCATAGAAATCATTCGCTTAGATGCTAAATCGTTTTCATCGAAGAGGTGCCCCATAATTTCGGAGTCTCTGTCTATACCTAAAGTCAACTGTGTAAGGTCATTAGAGCCAATTGAAAAACCGTCGAAGATTTGAGCAAACTCTTTTGCTAGAATCACATTGCTCGGTATTTCGACCATCGTATAAATCTCTAAACCATTTTCGCCTCTGTTCAATCCATTTTCTGCTAAAACTGACAATACTTTTTCTCCTTCCTTTATTGTTCTACAGAAGGGCACCATAATCTTTAAATTTGTTAAACCCATGGTTTCTCGTACTCTTTTAATGGCAGCACATTCTAAAGCAAAACCATCCTTGTAAAGTGGGTTATAATATCTTGATGCCCCCCTAAAACCCAACATCGGATTTTCTTCTTCGGGTTCAAAATCGACTCCCCCGATGAGGTTTGCATATTCGTTCGTTTTAAAATCGCTTAAGCGTACAATGACCTCTTTTGGATAAAATGCGGCAGCGATAGTAGCAATACCTTGAGAGAGCTGGTCGATAAAATAAGAGGGCTTATTAGGGTAATTCTTAGTAAGTTCTTCAATTTCCTTGCGGGTGGTATCATCTTTGATTTCATCGAATTTTAACAAGGCCATTGGGTGTACTTTGACTTTGTGTGTTATAATAAATTCCATTCGAAGTAAGCCAACACCATTATTAGGATAAAAAGAAAGCTGAAATGCATTTTCTGGATCGGCTAGAATCAATTTAGCTTCTGTGCGTGGCATCCTTATTCCTGAAAAATCGATTTCTCGCTCGTCAAAAGATAATTTTCCCTCATATACATATCCTGTTTTTCCTTGGGCACAAGACATTGTAATCGTTTCACCGTTTTTAATGCTTTCTGTAGCATTACCACAACCAACAATTGCAGGTACACCTAGCTCTCGGGCTACGATAGCGGCGTGGCTGGTTCTACCACCTTTGTTCGTGATAATTCCACCTACTTTTTTAAGTAACGGATCCCAATCTGGGGTAATGGTATCGGTAACAATAATTGATTCTAAGGTTAATTCTTTTGCATCGTTTGGAGAATTTAAAAGAACCCCTTTACCAACTTTTATTTTGGAACCTACGGCATTACCCTGGGTACATACTTTTCCTTTTTCTTGTAACTGATATTCAACATGTATGTGCTTGTTTTTATTCTGATGAACGGTTTCGGGTCGTGCTTGGGTAATATATAGCTTATTGGTAAGTCCGTCTTTGGCCCACTCGATGTCCATAGGTTTTTTATAGTGTTTCTCAATTAGCATAGCCCAATTGCCTAAGGTGGTAATTTCCTCATCAGACAAAACGTATTGTTCCTGTTTGTTTTTTTTGGTTTCTATATTTATGGTAGTAGCTATATCTGCATCAGCAGCATATATCATCGTAAGCTTTTTATCTCCTAATTTTTTTTGGATAATGGGGTAGTTACCTTTCAGTAGACTAGGTTTGAATACATAAAATTCATCGGGGTTTATTGTACCTTGAACAATGTTTTCGCCCAAGCCCCATACGCCGGAAAGTAAAATAACATTCTCAAAACCCGATTCTGGCTCGATAGTAAAACCTACCCCAGAGCAACCTTTGTCTGAGCGTACCATTAATTGAACTCCTACAGAAAGGGCTATATCTTTATGTAGAAATCCTTTGTCTTCACGATATTTGATTGCTCGGTTGGTATATAATGAAGCGAAGCATTGCTTGACCGCTTTCAAAAGAGCGGCCTCACCTTTAATATTTAAAAACGTGTCGTGCTGACCTGCAAAACTGGCATCGTGTAAATCTTCTGCAGTAGCGCTACTTCGAACAGCAACAGCTACTTGATTATCGTCGCATAAATCGTTGTAAGAAGTGATAATGGCTTGGGAAAAAGCGGTAGACAAATCACTTTTTAGAATTAGGCTTCTTGCACGTTCGCCAATCAATGCCAAATTAGAATATTCAATTCTGTCCAAGCCAGACATGATATTTTCAAGTGCTTCCTGTATGTCATTTTCTTTTAGAAATTTCCAAAAGGCGTTCGCCGTTGTTGCGAAACCATTAGGTATAGATACTCCTTTAGTAGTCAGTTGATTATACATTTCTCCTAGAGATGCATTTTTACCTCCAACCGATGCAATATCGGAGATGCCGATATGCGTAAATTTTTTAATAAGCATAGTGGAATGGTTTTGAATTTATGATTCAAAAGTACCTATCATAGGTTTGGGTTGGTATGATCTATATCATTTGCAAGTTTATTTCTCCCTTTTATTTCTAGTATTCTATTGATTTTAATTTAGTATACCAATGTCGCTTTGTCTGTTACTATTTTGGCCGAAAAATTTACGTATAAATAGGTTGTTTAATTCTGGTTATTGAGAATATTTTTTACTCCATCAGAAAACTGTTATAGCATTGGGTTTGCAACTTATAATTTTGTTCAGAACCAATAAAATGGAGAATGAACCAGATTAAGTAATTTCTTTTTCAACTGATACAGGTCATTGTAGGCCATGGCATTCCTCGATAATTTAGCTAATAATAACAAGTGAAAAATTACCTAAACACGAATATTTAAGTATTAACTAAAATTTAAAAATCATGAAAAAATTATTATTAGGTTTATTAGCAATTGGGTTAGGCTCTCAAGTTTATTCTCAAGATATTAAGACAGAACAATTGTCTGAGGTATCTGTATATGCAACGAACTACAAGTATTTGAACGAATTAAATACAAGTGAAGAAGTTTCGGTACCGGTAGAATTATTGCATCGTAAAGTAGCTGCGTTCAATGTAAAAGAAGCTGATTTTTATCAAGATGACTATGATCTGTACCAAGTTAACTTTTTCATTCCAGAGGGAACTATTTTGGCTGCCTATGATGGAGATGGAAAACTTATACGTACCGCAGAAAGGTTTAAAAACGTCAATCTTCCTAAAGCGGTAAAGGAATCGGTCTATGATCGTTTTCCAGAATGGACAATTTCTAAAGATATCTACTTGGTGAATTATCAAGATACTAAAGGAGCTAGTAGAAAGTACAAGTTGAAACTCGAAAACGGTGATAAAGTTTTAAGGGTGAAAGTAGATGAAATGGGAAAATTTCTTTAGAAGTATAAACTTTTGATTATAAAATTGAGAGCGTTGTTTTCAAACGTCCATTAAAATTATGGATGTTAAATACAACCTCTCATTTTGCAGTAAAAATTTTTAAGTAGAAGACAAAAAAAATTAAAACTATGGAAACTCAAATTTTAAACAAACAGAAGCACCGGCACCTTAATAGGAATATGGATAGGATTGCCACAGTTAAACCGCAAGTGACTATTAATATAGAAGCGAGCAGCTTACATGAACTTTTTAAAAAGAGCTTAAGAAGCTTGGCTAATAAGTTGAAATATAAAATTTACAATCCTACTCGACACGCCGATTGTACAATGAAAATTCAGGTTGATGCATTAAATAGTAAGAGATTATTGAAGAAATTCTTAAACCAAGTCTTAGAATTGACCCATACACATCATACCATTTTTTGCACTATGTATATTGAAGAACTCAATGAGAATACATTGACTGCTCAATTATTTGGTAATTGGTTTGATAAATTCGACAATAAGATAAAATTTGTTGCTGAAAATGGCATTCTAACGAGTAGTGAAACAGATCCGTTAAACCCCTTTACTAGCTCAATTATTTTTAAGTGTGAAGAGTAACTCTAAATGGCGTTTTTGAATAATATTTTCACTCACTAAGTTAGTTCAAATTGGTAAATTGCTATCTCATAAAAAATTAATAAGGTCATTCTGTAAATTATTTACCGAGATAGAATTATGTTTTATTCTTCAAAACAATTAACCGCATTCTCACTTGTTATAGTATGAAGTTTAAGTGCTTCATAATTAGATTCTAAAACAAGTATATTTTTATTCAAACTGATATTCATATTGTCGAAAAATAGTTCATGGGATGTGGATTAAAAGCATAAACCAAATCCCATGAACTAAGGTCAAATCTTCACTAATAGGCACAAAATAAAGTGTTCATACTAATTTTCGAACTTCAAGGCAGTCTTTTTCTGTAGTAGTGTATAGGTGATTAATCCATATGCGATTGCGATAACGATAAAGGATAATATGGTGCCTAAGACAGGTATAAAGGTTAGTAAACGTATTACCGAAGCAATACCTAAAGCTAAAAATGCCAAGGACCAAAAATTCCATTGTTTATCGGCTTTTTCGCCAAGGTAGTGTGCAATT
>CAXBIJ010000220.1:0-6530 GCA_963975675.1 uncultured Maribacter sp.
ATATCTAATGCCTGGTATGGAAGATAGTATGAAGGTGTATAAAAACCTTGGTGTTTCTCAATATTTTTTAGGTCTAAGTATACTATATTACGCTGTGATTTTTTATTTTATTTATCAATTTTACCTAAGATTCAAAGAGATTTCGGTTCTTGATAATTCTAAAAATCTAATGCGTAAAATCATTAAAACACGAAGAACTGTAAAGTATTACGTGATATTTTCTTTAGCAATGACAGCTTTTTTCTTTATCGCCATGATTATAGCAATATATTTGAATAATGATATTATCAGTGCATTTCCTGAAATGAAAGCCCAGCTACAAGATTTTTCTCCTGACAAATTGAAAGTAACATTAATAGTTACTTTGGGGATTGTCGGTTTATTTTTTATTGGAGTTTTATCCTTATTTTATTTCCTAATTTATGGATTACTACTAAGAAAATTAAAGAAGAATTATAGTGAGTTAAGACAATTAGAATTTTAAGATTTTTTCCATTTACGTTTCTTATTTTCCTCTTCGTAGGCTAATAAGTCTTGTTTAGAAATAACCTTCAGAAAAGAAGGGTGCTGTTCAATAGCGTACTCTAGTTTTTCTATGATAGCCTCAAAAGATTCATTATCATAATCAATTTCCAAGGGTTCTTTAATTACCATAGATTGTAAAATTCCTTTTTTCTTAATACGAAGGCCTTTTTTATCAAAAGAACGTCTAAAGCCGTCAATTACAACAGGCACAACAACCGGTTTATATTTTTTAATTATATGTGCGGTTCCTTTTCGTAATGGCTTCCAAGGTGTCGTTGTACCTTGCGGAAAAGTAATTACCCAACCATCGGTCAAAGCTTTACCAATACTCGAAATATCGCTCATTTTCACTTGCCTCTTCACATCTTGACCTTCTGCACGCCAAGTTCTCTCGACACTTACTGAACCTGCATACGCCATAATCTTAGTCAAAAGACTTTTCTTCATCGTCTCGGCAGCAGCAACATAATACATGTTCAATTTAGGCTGCCAGATATACCCTAAATTTTTTATTGAATCTTCACGACCACTTAAACTTGCATTGAATACATGAAACATTGCCACCACATCAGCAAAATATGTTTGGTGGTTACTAACAAATAGCACATTTTTATCTGGCAAGCTTCTAATAACTTCAGACCCTTCTATCTCTAATGTATTAAAACGCTTATAACGTTGATGTGAAAGCACCGCTAAAATACGAATTAGCCATTTTTTAATAAATAAATTATGCCCAAAAGGGTTTGTCTTAAATAATCCCATAGAATGCTAAAATAAATAAATATGCCTTACAACACCTGCTTTAATAACTCTTTAATCTCGTTTAACATCATAGCGGTTGCTCCCCAAACAATATAACCGTTTAATTTAAAGGCAGGTACTTCAATATCTCCAGCATAAGATGTTGTTAATTTTTTAGTAACGATTTTATTTTCATCCAAAAAATCTAACAGTGGTATTTCTAGTATCAATTCGACTTCATCATCTTGCTTCACAAATGGCTTAGGGTTCTTATATAGTCCAATAAAAGGTTGTACTATAAAATTACTAGGTGGTATAAAAATTTCCGAGATTTCTTTAATCACTGTTACATCTATTGGCTCTACCCCGACTTCTTCATGGGTTTCTCGTAATGCAGTAGATAAAAGTCCGTCATCATATTTTTCAGTTTTACCACCAGGAAACCCTACCTGATTGGAGTGAACCCCATTATAAGTTTTACGAAGAATTAGCAATAAATTCGTGTTTTGACTAATTGTAGGATAAAACAAAGCCATAACAGCGGCCCTTCTCGGATTTCGCCTGTCTAGATTTATTTCTTTTAATTCTTCGAAACGACCTTGTGGAGCCATTTTATATTGCGAAGCCTCCCCCGGAAGCGGTAGATCTTTTATTTTTGATATCCGTTGTTCAAAAAAATTGAAATCCATGAATTCACTTAAATACTATTTGTATTTTATTATAACAGTTATATTAACTGTAGGATGCAAAGATACTTCTAACAAATCTGAAAGTACAACTTCTGCACCAACGATAACTATAGATTCGACCCAAAATGAGGCAGACAGCTCTTTAGAGCAAGAGAAAGAGGAGATATTTAAACTTACCGAAGACAACGCGATAGATTTCTTCTTTAACTATGAAAAAACACTAAAATCGAACAAAGTTAAAATCACTACGAACTTAGGAAGTTTTACCGTTGAGCTATATGAAAATGTACCTTATCACCGGGCGAATTTCATTTATCTAACCCAAAAGGGATATTTTGATTTTACTCAATTCCATAGGGTTGTGAAGAATTTTATTATACAAGGAGGAAATTCGGATGATCGCAAAACTGGAAAAAAAAGAGCTGATATTGGTAGATATTTACTGCCACCGGACACAAGAAAAGGACATAAGCACGATCGAGGTACTATTTCAATGCCAAGTAGTGAAATGGACAACCCGCATATGTTGGCATCACCATTTGAGTTTTTTATTGTTGTTACAAACCCAGGCTCTTATCACTTAGACGATGAGTACACGCCATTCGGCAGAGTCATTGAAGGAATGGACGTCGTTGACAAAATAAATAACCAGCCTGTTGGTGAAGGTGATTGGCCAATGCAAAATATTTATATTGAAAAGGCAGTAGTTATTGAGTAGTTATTGGTTATTAACGACAAAGCCTCAACGCTTTTTATTCTTATGAGATTATTCAAAGAGAGATTTAATTTCTATACATTATAAATATTTGGTAGTGAAATTTTAAACCGAACAGCCAAAACCCTCATAATAATTATGGTTAGTATTGCCAGGGAATAAGAAATGGTATTGTCAATAGGAAATTGAATTAAAAGAAAATATACTAATCCCCCTAAAATACATACCGTAGCATAAATCTCCTTTCTGAAAATCACCGGAATTTCATTACACAAAATATCTCGAACTACACCTCCAAAACAGGCTGTTATAGTACCTAGTGCTATGCACATTACAGGTGATAAGTTTGCAGCCAAACCCTTCTCAATACCCACCATGGTGTAAAGCCCAATACCAATGGTATCGAATAGAAATAGTGATTTTTTAATATATTTTAATTGTTTTACAAATAGTATTGCTAGTATAACGGTAATGACTATTATGAGTAAGTGCATTGGTGCATCTAGCCACCCTACTGGTTTAATACCTATTATCAGTACGCCGAAGACGTCTAACTTTTTATCCATAGCTACCAAAACACCTGATATAGCAAATGCAATGGTTCCTAATATATCAATGATAAAATAAAACATTACTTATAACTTTTGGGTGAAGTAATTATAGTCTTTAAGAATAGCTTCTAAATACTCTTTATCGTATAACTCAGAATTTGTTTGCAAGATACTATCAACCTTTTCTCTTAACGCTTTTAATGTCTTAAAATCATTGCTTTTTTTGGCAATACTAAAAGTTTCTTTGATTAATCGAATATCCTTATCAGTCAATATCGTAACATTTGTAAATTGTGGAACATACGTATCTTCCACCTCTTCTAATATTGTATGCGATACGGTTGTTTTATTCTTTGTACTAATAACTACAGTGCCTGCTGCGGCATCACCTAAACGTTGTCTCTTTTCTGAAAATAGAATAGTTAAAATACCAATTGAGCCTAAAAAAAGCCAAATATCGACCAAGCGCAGCATCCAACGAACTAAATAATTACTCCAATGAACAGGCGACCCATCTACTTTAACCACTCGCATTTTAAGCAACATTTTACCAACCGTTCTGCCATTAAATATAATATGCATGAATAGACTATAGAACATTGCCGGTAAGAAAATAAGTGCCACTATTCCTCTTTGAGTCCAACGATCATCGTACACATAACCAATAGCATCTCCAACCAAATTAACTAGAATAGAATATAGATATAAAATAAAAGCATCTATAAAAAATGCCACAATTCGTTCGCCAATACTAACAATGGTATAATTAAGATTAACATTTTGCGTTGTATTGATTTGAAGGTTATTCATTAAGTCTTAAATTTAACAAGGTAATTACTGTTTATGCGCGAAGCTGCTTTTGTACGGCAAAATAAGGAAAAATGGATAGCATTTGAAAAGGCTATTAACCTTGGGGCTAACACAAATCCAGATGATCTTGCTAATGGTTACATTCAATTAACCAATGATTTAGCTTATGCGCAAACTTATTACGCAGAAAGTAAGACTTTATTGTATTTAAATGGTTTGGCTTCACAAGCACACCAAAAAATATATAAAAACAAAAAGGAAAGCCGGAATCGTGTAATAGATTTCTGGCTTACAGAATTCCCGCTTTTTTTCAAAAAACATCATAAAACTTTAGGCATTGCATTTTTAATTTTTATAATCGCCTCAGTAATAGGTTCGCTATCTGCATTAAACGATGCTACTTTCGTTAGGCTAATTTTAGGGGATGCCTATGTAAACGAAACTTTAAATAATATTGCCAATGGCGATCCCGCGGCAATTTATAAAGGTGGTAGTGAAATAGGTAGCTTTTTAAGGATTACTATAAACAATATTAGAGTAGCCTTTTTAGCCTTTGCATTTGGCGTTATTACAAGTATAGGTACTGCCTACATTCTTTTTAGTAATGGCTTAATGCTCGGTGCTTTTATAACATTCTTCTATACCAAAGGCGTTTTCTTTGAAGCTAATAAACAAATATGGTTACATGGTACTATTGAAATCTCAGTAATTATCATTGCAGGATGTGCTGGTTTAATAATGGGAAATAGCATTCTATTTCCTAAAACCTATTCAAGACGCATTTCTTTCATGAAAGGCGCCAAAGACGGATTAAAAGTAGTTATAAGCACTATACCTTTTTTTATAATTGCTGGTTTTATCGAAGGCTTTATAACTCGCTATACAGATATGCCTAATTGGCTGGCATTTTTAATTATTGCCGCCTCTTTATTTTTAATTGTGTTCTACTATATCGCATACCCCATAATACTTAATAACAAATATGAAAAACAATTATATACCATTAAGGGTAAACCGTGACTTCGGAGAAATAATCTCTACTTACTTTGACTTTTTTAAACAGAATATTAAAAACTTCACTAATGTTTTTATTAGCTATAATGGTGTATTCTTAGTAGGATTATTAATTGCAAGTTACCTTTTGGTCTCTGGTTTTATTGGAATGATTGCTCATGAATATAATTATGAAAACGTTTCTGGAGATGTTGGATTAGAACAAAACTATTACTACTTTTTAGGTATTGGTGGTTTTCTGTTCTTTGTCATTTTTATTTGTGTTGCTGTTTTAAACTATTCGTTATCGAGTAGTTATATGATAAAATATGTAGAAAATAAAAGTTCAGATATTGATAAAAAAGAAGTGTGGGAGTTTGCAAAAAGCCAATTCAGTAAAATTATACTCTTTGTGCTATTATTAATACCAATTTATATTGTAATCTTAATAGCTTCATTCATTTTAGCCATAATTCCTATTTTAGGAATTTTTGTACAATACATTTTTCAATTCTTTATTTCGGCGTGGATTGGTGTCTCTTTTTTCGATATGTTAGAAAAGAAAAAAGGAATTTCAGATGCATTTGGTGAAGGCTGGAGATTAGTAACCGGAAATTTTTGGAAATCTGTGGGAGTTAATTTTATATTAGGGTTACTACTAGGTATTTTGCTGATGCTTGCACTTATAGTTCCTGCAATAATAATTGGTGTGTACACATTTCATGTCGTTGAAAATAATGTAGATTATTCTCATTCAATAGTAACAACTGTAGTTTACACTTTAGGTACTTGTTTCATTTTAATTATCACAGTTTACGGCCAATGCCTGTCTCAGTTTGTTAATGGCATATTGTATTATGCCTTACACGAAAAAACATATAACGAAAGCACAAGGGCTTCTATAGAGCTAATAGGCCAAAACGACTAATTTGAAAAACTTCTTTTTTCTCATACTTTTTCAATTTTATACCCTGTGCTCCTTTGCACAAGGGGTAGAAGACAGTATTGTAAGAATCGATACATCATCTGTATTGACCATGCACCGATTAGATGACAATCATGCAAAAAAATATAGTGGAGAAGAATTTAATTACGCCACAAAAACAGGAGAATCGCAAAACCTTTTAGCACGATTTATAAACTGGATAGGCAAAGGTTTATACAGCATTTTTGGTGTTGAACTTTCACCTCAACTACTTCAAGCCATAGAATACCTCATCTATTTTCTGTTGGTCATTTTGGCCATTTATTTAATTGTGAAAGTGCTGATTAATGAAAATTTCAATTCCATTTTCAATAAAAAGGCTAAATCATTTCATGATATAAATCTTACTGAAGAGCATATTGAAACTATAGATGTAAACCATCTTTTACACGCAGCATTAGAAAATTCTGATTACCGACTTGCAATACGATATCAGTTTCTACTAACATTACAAAAACTTTCAAAAAACGATATTATTCAATGGCATTTTGATAAAACGAATTCTGATTATTTAATCGAAA
>CAXBIJ010000221.1:0-6476 GCA_963975675.1 uncultured Maribacter sp.
ATTCGAGATTCTTTTTCAAGCAATAAGGCAACACAAGATTTTATGGTCTCTACATTACGAACATCCATTTCTAAAAGCGGAAAGTCTGTAAATGATGGATATTTCAAAGTACTACGTGTAGTACCATAAACTTTATACCCTTTTTCTTTAAGATGTAAGCCTATTGCTTTTCCAATACCCGAAGACCCACCTGTAATTAGAACTACTTTTGTTTTCATTTTATAGAAAAATAAGCGATGCTAAACTATACATTGAATTGGTTATGAATGTGTTACCTTAATTTAGATGATTTCAATTTAAGGCACAAAAAAAGGCAAGCTACCTACATCGCACCGCTACGACCATATACCCTTGCTGCGTTCCCGCCCTGGGGGATTCTACAGGAGCTGGTCGTGTAGGACTTGCCAGCTGCAAATATACAATCTTTTAAATCTTTCCCAATCCTTTTACTTTCTAATTTTTATGAATTAAATTGCCTATCAATAACGACGAATACTTCTTGTAATTAATCGCTAAATAATTTTAAATTCCTTTTTCTTGATGAGAATAGTTAAATTAATTTGTATTGTTCTAATTCCCAGTCTTTTCATTGCTTGTGGTAGCGGAAATCAAAAAGCTTCTTCCCTCTTTGAAATCAATTTAGCTGAAAATGCAAAACAGGTAAATCAAAATAAAGAAGTCGGTATTAGTATCAAGAATAAAAAGCAGAAAGAGATTGATGGAGTTGTGTATAGTATAGATGGTGTAGAAATTCCGCTCAACAATAATAAATTACTCATTAACGTGCCAACATTGGGCAATAAAGTTTTAACTGCTAAAATTACGTTTGAAGGCGAAACTGTTGAAATCAACAAGAACTTAAAGGTTTTATCAGAAAAAGCTCCAGAAATATATACGTACACGATTATAAATGAATACCCTCATGATACCGAAGCTTATACGCAAGGTTTAGAATTTTATAATGATACCTTATATGAAAGCACTGGAAAAAATGGAGAATCCTTTTTAAGAAAATTAAATTTTAAAACAGGTGAAGTATACAAACAGATAGATTTAGACAAAAGCTATTTTGGTGAAGGTATTACCATTCTAAACAATAAAATCTACCAGCTTACTTGGAAAAGTGGATTGGGTTTCATCTATGATCTAGATACCTTTAAAAAGCTAGACAATTTTCAATATGGTAAAAGCCGTGAAGGTTGGGGATTAACGAATGATGGTAAAAAAATATTTAAAAGTGATGGCACTGAAAAAATATGGTTTTTAAATCCGGACACGATGACGGAGGAAGGTTATATTGAAACCGTAACCAACTCTTCTATATTTAATTCAGCAAATGAACTTGAATATGTTGATGGAAAATTATATGCTAATGTGTACCAAAAGCCAAGTGCAATGATAATTGACAGTAAAACTGGGTCAATTGAAGGAGTTATTAATTTCAGTGGATTAAGCAACCTAATTACCAAAACAGCAAATTGGGATGAGTTAAATTACGTTTTAAACGGTATTGCTTATCATAAAGAGCGTCAGACATTTTTTGTGACAGGAAAATATTGGAATAAAATGTTTGAAGTAAAAATCCACAAAAAATAGAATGAACGGATTTAAAAAAGAAATTAAAGTTTCTACTGACGACATCGATGATTTAAACCATGTTAATAATGTACGTTACGTACAATGGATTCAAGATATATCTAAAGAACATTGGCAAGCGAAGGCTTCTTCACAAATGCAAGAAGATGTAATTTGGGTTGTTCTTAGTCATCATATAGAATATAAAAATGCAGCAGTTATAAATGACCCAATCTTGATGAGCACATATATTGAGTCAAGCTCTGGGGCAAAATCAATTAGAATTGTTGAAATGCATCATGGTATTACAAAAAAATTATTAGTGCGCTCTAGTACCGAATGGTGTCTACTTAATAGCGAAAGCTATAGACCAGTTCGAATACCAGAAGAAATCAAAGAGATATTTCTTTAATCGATTTTATTTAAATAACCTACACGTGCGAAATCGAATACTAATCACCTTTTCTGTTCTACTCTGTATCTTATGGAGCACTTCATGTAGAAAAGACTTCGAATATGCACCTAGCAACGGTAATTTGTCTTTTTCAAAAGACACGGTTTATCTAGACACTGTGTTCGCAAGTATTGGTAGTAGCACCTATACACTTAAAGTATTTAATGACACTAAGGATGATATCATCGTGCCCAATATATCCCTTAAAAATGGTCCTGAGAGCTTTTATAGACTAAATGTTGATGGTGTTGCCGGTAAAGAATTTAGTAATATTCCAATTTATGCTCAAGACAGTCTTTTTATTTTAATTGAAACGACCATAAATATAAGTGATGGTACCCTAAAAGAACTTCTATATACAGATGCCATTCAATTTGACAAGGAACCATTTCAGCAATCCGTAGAGTTGGTTACCCTAGCCAAAGAAGCTATTTTCCTTTACCCTAAAGGTAATGCGGCAATTGAAACCGAAACCTTAAATCTATATATGGATGAAGAAGGTAACCCCATCACTATATCTGGTTTCGAACTTAAAGATGAAGAGTTATACTTTTCCAATAGTAAACCCTATGTTATATACGGTTATGCAATGATACCTGAAGAAAAAGAGTTGCTAATTGATGCTGGAGCACGAATTCACTTTCATAAAAATTCTGGTATATATGTGAAAGACGGGGCAAAATTAATAGTAAACGGTACCTTAAGTAAAGATAGTGTAGCATTAGAAGGCGAGGTTATTTTTGAAGGAGACCGACTTGATCCTGAATTTGCAGAAACCCCTGGCCAGTGGGGCGCTTTATGGATTACTGCTGGAAGTACAAATAACGCTATTAACCATTTAACTATTAAAAATGCGGAAATAGGTTTATTTGTTGAAGGATTATCAGACAACATTGAATCTACCTTACTAATCGAAAATAGCCAGATTTATAATAATACTAGGTATAATTTATGGGCAAAAAATGCCAAAATAGAGGCTGCAAATCTAGTTTTAGGTGGTGCTGGTAGTTCCTCCTTATTGATAGAAAATGGAGGTGATTATACTTTTATTCACGCAACAATTGCAAACTATTGGAATAAAGGGTTTAGATATAATACCGCATTAGAAATAAAGAATGACAACCAAGAAATTGGTTTTGACCTTGTTAAGGCTGACTTCAAGAACTGCATTATAGATGGCAATAGCCAAAATGAGTTAAGCTTAATATCAAATAATCAGAATAGCTTTAATTTTAAATTTTTAAACTGCTTTATTAAATACACACAAAATAATACATCTTCACCAGTGAATAATCTTTATGATTTTACAAATTCTGAATTATATTCGGACATTTTATTGAATGGCGAAATAGATTATTTTCTAACAACAAAGAACGATTTTAGAATTGGTTTAGACTCAGAAGTTATCGGAAAGGGAAATTTAGATACGGCTAATAATTACCCTCTTGACATACTTGGGAAACAAAGAATACCAACTCCAGATATAGGTGCTTTTCAAGCTGTAGAAAAAGAATAATGCCAATTATAAGTGGTTATTTGACAGATTTTTCCTTCACAAGGCCTGTGAACAGGCATTTTATAACAAAATCCTCCATTTTTATAAGGACATTCTTGGCGAGAGTTATTTACTCTATATCTAAATTCGTAGTAGACACTATATATATTGGATTATACGTACACCATAATTGATTCTGATGCAGTTTCAAATTTGCAGTTACATGCTTTTTTGGATGAATATGGTGACTTTGATTGTATAAACACCACTACCAATCCTACCGATGGCTTAAACGATATTCTAAAATACACTCCAGATATTGTTTTTATTAATCTTAATAATGACTATTCAGCCATTTTTCTAATGATAATGGAGATTCATCAATACACGAACCAACTTCCTATATTAATTGGCATCGCTTCTACTAAAAATTATGCCTATGATGCTATAAAAAATGGCTTTTTTGATTACTGGCTACAACCTTATAATGAGTTCGATATACGTAAGTCATTATTAAAGCTTAAAAAAAGAATACCAAAAGAAAAAGCACCGGTTACACTTTGCTTAAAATCTTACAACGACTTCCAATACCTGAATACCAATGATATTCTATACTTAAAGGCAGATAATAATACTACCGAATTCTATATGAAAGACGGTACAATTACAAATGCGTTTAAAACTTTAAAGACTTTTGAGAATGCGCTACCGGGTAATTTTATGCGTATACACCAAAGTTATATTGTAAATACTTCCTATGTCTCCAGAATAAATTTCGGTAAATCTATCTGTGCTTTAAAAATGGTAAATGAACACATTCCATTTTCAAAAACATACCGAGAAAACATGGATAATCTTAAAAACATTCTCACAAAGAATACATTTTCTTCACAAAACTAAAGAATTCTCTCACAATCGGTTCATATACTAGCAGAACTAAGTCACTTACTTAAGGGGGAATAATTTACTTTGACTACTCGTGTAACCATATTACTTTGGCTGTATAATAAATCAAAAACACCTAAAACACAAAGAATATGAAAAAAGTAACAAGTATTTTAGCAGTAGCAGTAATGGCATTAGGTATGGCAACCTTCGTAATAGAAAACACTGCTAGTGAGTTTGATTTCATGAATGATATCTCTAAAGCCTTAGCTTGTGGAGATTGTTCTGCTGATGCACCACCAAGACATGGAAAAACACTAATAAGTTAGATTTAAATAATATTCTATAAAAAAAGCTTTTAACAATTATGTTGAAGGCTTTTTTTATACCTTGGTTTTCACAAAAGTTAAAAAACCCAGTTTTTGATCAAAAGATACTTCACCATATTCATACTAGTACACTTATTAAGTAGTTGCTCAGAACCTAAGACTAAACAAATAGCAGTAGTACCTAATACTGCCAAAAGCGATAGTATTCGTATATGGATTGAAGAGAGTAAAAACCCACATTCTACAGAGTTACAAAAATTATCGGTTTTAAATAAGGCCTACCAATTTGCATTAAATAGCCCCTCCGACTCCTTAAAAGCACAATATTTTTCTACCCTTTCAGAAAATTTATACGCAACGGCTGATAGTGCTTTATTTAGAAAAATCAATAAACAAGCGATTTCCCTGAACCTAAAAGAAAACGATTCGTTATCAATAGGAAATAGGTATTGGGATTTAGCACTTTTTTTTAATAGATATTCAGTAAAGGATAGTGCCTACTCCTCGTATTCAGAAGCACAAAAAGTATTTGAGACCATTAATGAGAATCAACTTTCTGGTAAAATGTATTGGTATATGGCCAAAATACAAACAGACATTAAAGATTATGTGGGTAGCGAAACTACCATAACCAAGGCAATTGAACGCTTTAAACCGTTAAATGATAACTTAAATCTATATCTTAGTTATAATGTACTAGGGATCACTTTAGGCGGTTTGGGTGAAGTGGAGAAATCTCAAACCTATTATAACCAAGCGTTATATTATTTAAAACAAGAACCTTATGACAAAAAACTAGAAGCAACGATTATAAATAATATTGGCGTTGTCCTTAGAGAAAATAAACAATACAAAAAAGCAATACAAAATTTTAATACTGTTTTAGAAACAGATAGTTTAGAGATAAAAAACCCAGATCTCTATGCCAAAGCATTGAGCAACTTGGCATCTAGCAAATTGTATGACAAGGACACTTCAGATGTAAAAAAATTATTGCTAAAAGCTATAGAAATAAAACAAAAAGAAAATGCAATAGCCAGTTTGGCATCATCATATTTAAGCTACGCTGAATACAATGCATATGCAGCCGATACCTTAACCGCAATTGCGAATGCGAAAACAGCTGAAGAGCTTTCTGAAAAAAGTCAAGATAATGAGAGGTTGCTTAAGACTTGGGAATTTTTAGCGGAATTAGAGAAAAAAGAAGCTGCTAACTACTTTCAAAAATATATTAAACTTGACGACAGTCTTCAAAAAGAAGAACGAAAACTACAAAATAAATTTGCACGTATACGTTTTGAAACCGATGAATTTATCGCTGAAAATGTAGAACTAGAAAGTGAGAAAGAAATACTTTCTAAACAAAAACAAATTTGGATCGGTATCGCAGCCGGTTTCTTTTTGTTAGGGCTCTCCATCTATATTATCATTAACCAACGTGCAAAAAATCAAAAATTACGTTTTGATCAGCAACAACAAGCCAATAATCAAGAAATATTCAATTTAATGTTAATGCAAAAACAAAAAGTTGATGAAGTAAAACGTTTAGAACAGAAAAGAATATCAGAAGAGCTACACGATGGTGTATTAGGCAAAATGTTAGGAGCACGTATGGTATTAACAGGTCTTAACAAACGTGCTACTGAAGAAGCAATACAAGAGAAGTCAAAGGCCCTTGGTTCTTTACAAGAGATAGAGCACGAAATACGCTCAATTTCGCACGAACTAAGTCATAGTG
>CAXBIJ010000222.1:0-6462 GCA_963975675.1 uncultured Maribacter sp.
TGGGTGATTACGTTTATGGCTTTTTTCAGTATTCTAACAGGTGTTATAGTTTTAATAGGCTCGGTACGTAATAGCAAATACCAACGTATACGCGAAAGTGTATTATTGCGTACTCTCGGAGCACAAAGTAATCAGATATTGAAAATTAACGCTTTAGAGTATCTGTTTTTAGGTGTCTTAGGTAGTGGAGTAGGTGTACTACTTTCGTTAATTAGTAGCTTTTTACTTGCCTATTTTGTTTTTGACACGCCTTTTATACCATCATGGGTGCCATTTTTAGTGGTCTTACCAGGAATTACTCTTTTGGTACTTTCAATAGGATTATTAAATAGTAGAGGGGTTTTAAATAGTCCGCCATTGCAGGTATTAAGAAAAGAAGGAAAATAAAGGGTTATTGATTTTGAATTTTCTATGGATGATGATTTACTCATTATCTTTAAGCATGATTTTGATAAAACGACTAATTTTTGCTTTTGGTATTACAATTTTATTAGCTTCATGTGATACTGAAACTGACAGTATAAAAGCAGACCTCATTATTACTAATGCGAATATTTGGACAGGAAATTCTGATAGTTCAAAAGCAGAAGCTATGGCTATTAAAGAGGATACCATTCTTGCTATTGGTTCAGCCGTAGATATTCAAAAGTTTCAAGGGAAATATACAGAAGTAATTGATGTTCAAAATAAATTTATCACTCCAGGTTTTATTGATACTCATGTACATTTGCTAATGGGTGGCAATAGTCTTTTAAGTGTGCAACTAAGAGATGCTAAAACTAAAAATGAGTTCATCAATAGAATAGCCACATTCGCAAAAGATATAAAGCCGAACCAATGGATAGTTTAAGGAAATTGGGACCATACACTATGGGGAGGAGAACTCCCAGCAAAGGAATGGATTGATGAATTTACCGGCGAAAATCCTGTTGCAATTTATAGAATGGACGGGCATATGATTTTGGCTAATTCAGCAGCTTTCAAAATTGCAGGTATAAATAAGAATACTGCCAATGTAGAAAATGGTGAAATCGTTAAAAACCCTAATGGCACTCCAACTGGTATTTTAAAAAGTGAGGCCATGTATTTGGTTTTGAATAAAATACCATCGCTTACTAATGTTCAAAAGGAAGAAGCAATAAATACTGCTCAAGATTATTTAATTTCTCAAGGTGTTACCTCTATTCATGATGTTGATAGTTTAGGAGGGTATGAAGTATTAAAAACTATGAAATCTGTCAAGAAATTAAAAATCAGAGTTTATTCTGCAAATCCAATAAAAAACTGGAAATCTATACCTAAAACTACTAACGAACCTAATTTGCTTAAAAATGGTTTGATGAAAGGTTTTGTAGACGGCTCATTAGGTTCACATACCGCAGCATTCAATGAGCCTTATTCAGATAAATTAGAAGATAAAGGACTTTTTATTGTTGATGTAGATAGCTTGTATCAATGGGTTTCAAATGCAGATAATAAAAACTTACAGGTAACAGTTCATGCCATTGGTGACAGAGCAAACAATACCAGACTTAATATTTTCGAACGCGTTATTGAAAAAAACGGTAACAAAGACCGCCGATTTAGAATTGAGCATGTGCAACATTTGGCGAAAGATGATATCAATCGATTTTCAGAACTCAACGTTATTGCAAGTGTTCAACCCTATCATGCAATTGATGATGGTCGTTGGGCAGAAGAACTTATTGGTAAAGAGCGTATTAAAACTACCTATGCTTTTAAATCTTTATTAGATGCAAATACTACCTTAGTTTTTAGTAGTGATTGGCCTGTGGCGCCAGCTTCTCCAATTTATGGAATTTATGCCGCCGTAACTCGACAAACTACAGATGGTAAAAACCCTGAAGGTTGGGTGCCAGAACAAAAAATTACTGCGGCAGAAGCTTTAATTTCCTATACTAAAAATGCAGCATATAGTTCTTTCGATGAAAATATTAAAGGAACTTTAGAACCAGGTAAATTGGCTGATTTTGTTATTCTTAGCGACGATTTACTAACAAAGGAACCTAATGCGATTAAAGATGTACATGTTTTAGAAACGTATATTGGAGGAAAGAAAGTGTTTGGTGAAGACTAGTTTAGAATAAAACACAATATCCTATTCAATTGAAAGACTAGTACGTTTAACCTTATGAAGAAAATTCTCGTAATTTTATTATTTAATTGGAAATGGAAAGTTTAAATTATTTATGAGAAAGTTTTAGTCCAAACATGTCCAATTAATCTTCCTACCTTAACAACCACGTATTCAAAATCTTAGTTATGAAGAATTTTCTACAATTTTTAGGAATCATCTTATTCCTTAGCTGTGCTGATAAAAAAGAGGTAGCGACAACAATAATAGAAGTAGACCAAACAACGATTGGAAATCATATTGAGCGCCTTGCATCTGACGATTTTCTTGGTAGAAAGCCATTTACTAAAGGAGAAGTCTTAACGGTAAACTATTTAAAAGATGAGTTTAAAAAACTAGGCCTTATGCCAGGTAATGGTGATAGTTATTTTCAAGATGTACCTATGGTAGAAATTACAGGTACACCTTCAGAACACATGGTCATTTCCGGAAAAAATAAAAAAATAAATTTGAACTACTTAATAGATTTTGTAGCTACAACAAATAAAGCAGTTACCGATGTTAGTCTTGATAACTCAGAACTGGTATTTGCTGGGTATGGTATTGTAGCTCCTGAATATGGTTGGAACGATTATGAGGGAATAGATTGGAAAGGCAAAACGGCTGTAGTTCTAATTAATGATCCAGGATTTAAATCTGGTGATTCAACACTGTTTAAAGGGAACGAAATGACCTATTATGGACGATGGACGTATAAATACGAGGAAGCAGCACGACAAGGTGCTGCAGGAGTTATAATAGTACATGACACAGAACCTGCCTCGTATGGTTGGAATGTTATAGAGTCAAGTTGGACAGGCGCTAGATTAACCATTGCAAGCGAGTTGCCCAAGTTAGAAGTAGAGTCTTGGATTAGTGGTGAAAGTGCTCAGAAAATGTTTGATGCATCAGCTATGAAGGGTCAAGATTATAAATTGCTTTCAAGAACTAAAGATTTTAAACCGACACCTTTAGGTTTGAATGTTTCCGTATCGGTAAAAAACGAAATTAAAAAAGACGTTTCTAAAAACGTAGTAGCAATGATACCAGGTACAGATAGGAAAGATGAAGTAATTATATACTCTGCACATTGGGATCATTTAGGGGTTGGTAAAGCCATTGACGGAGATTCAATCTATAATGGCGCAATAGACAATGCTTCTGGTACTGCTGGGCTATTAGCTATTGCAGAAGCCTTAAAGAAGGGAGAAGCAACAAAACGTTCCATTGTTTTTATTGCCCTTACCGGAGAGGAGCAAGGGTTGTTGGGTTCGGCCTTCTATGCAGAAAATCCAATATTTGAACCAAAAAAATCAGTAGCAAATATTAATATGGATGCATTGGCTAGTCCCGGAAAAATGAAAGATTTGACCATTACGGGTTTCGGACATTCAGAAATGGATGAATATGCCAAAGAGGAGGCGTTAAAACAAGACAGATATATTATACCAGACCCTGAAGCAGCAAAAGGTTACTTCTTTAGATCTGACCATTTTAATTTCGCTAAAATTGGTATTCCCGCATTATACGCAAGTGGTACCTATGAAGGATTTGATAAAAGTATTGAAGATGTAAAAGAACTGAGCACCTATTATAATATCAATAATTACCATCAAGTTTCTGACGAGTACAATGCCGAAACTACTGAATTAAGTGGGGTACAATTAGACTTGCAATTATTTTATAATATCGGATTGAAATTAGCGAATGAAGATTATTTTCCAAAATGGTATAACGGTAGCGAGTTTAAAGCGGCTAGAGAGTAATAGAGTAAATATTTGGTATGGGAAATTAAAAATGTATTTAGGAAATATTTGAACGTGAGAAACCAATTTTAGCAATCGAAAAATACTAATCAACCTATTGTCAACTACAAAATTGATTTTAATTTGTTGTTCTAAAAATAGAATCTAAAAGGATAAAACCGATAATTGTCTCAGTTATCGTGAATTGTCAACTAATCCACATAGCTTTGCAATTGAAATACAAAAGTAATTGTTATGTCTTTGTTTACCGATTTAAAGATTTCTAGAAACCTAGAAAAAGCTCTAGAAGATTTAGGTTTTGAAAATACAACTCCAATTCAAGAGAAGGCTTTTCCTATCGTAATGAGTGGTAGTGATGTTGTTGGTATTGCACAGACTGGAACCGGAAAAACGTTTGCATATTTACTACCTATCTTAAATACACTTTCTTTTTCTAAAGAGATTCACCCAAAGGTGGTGATACTTGTGCCTACTCGAGAGCTGGTTGTACAAGTGGTTGAGGAAGCTAAAAAACTAGCTAAATATTCTGGTGTACGTGTATTGGGTGTATTTGGTGGTAAAAGTATGCTGCGACAAAAAGACGCGTTGGCTTTGGGTACTGATATTTTGGTAGCAACACCTGCACGGCTATATGATTTAATATTGACCAAAGCAGTTCAATTAAAATCAGTTAAGAAACTTGTAATTGATGAGGTCGATGTAATGTTAGACCTAGGATTTAGATTTCAACTGGTTAATATTTTCGAATTATTGCCGGCCAGAAGACAGAATATTATGTTCTCGGCTACGATGACTGATGATATTGAGCTATTTATAACCGATTTCTTTACAGGAGTACAGAAAATTTCAATTGCAGTAAGTGGAACTCCACTAGAGAACATAACTCAATTTGGGTATGCAACGCCTAATTTTTATACAAAAGTAAATTTGCTGGTTAATCTTCTTCAGAAAGAAGAGGAATACCATAAAGTTTTGGTTTTTGTCTCTAGCAAACGTAGTGCAGATTTATTGTTCAAGGAATTAGCTGAATTTTTTAGTGAAGAGATTTGTATCATACATTCTAATAAGACCCAAAACTATAGATTGCGTTCTATCAACCAATTTGATGAGGGCAAGAACCGTATTTTGGTTACTACAGATGTTATGGCACGCGGACTTGATCTTCAGGAAATTTCTCATGTGATCAATTTTGACACCCCTATTTATCCTGAAAACTATATGCACCGAATTGGTAGAACGGGTAGGGCAGAGAAAGATGGTACTTCTATTTTGTTATTTACCCCAAATGAAGTGGAAGCAAAAGATGCCATCGAAGATTTGATGTTGCAGAAAGTTAATTTATTAGACTTGCCAAGCGATGTTGAAATAGCCTCAAAGCTTACTTTCGATGAACAGCCTAAACATAGGGAGCGTGAAAATCCTTTGAATATAAATGAAGACGAGCGTGGAGCAAGTTTTCATGATAAATCAGATAAGAACAAAAAAGAAAATCAGGGAGGTTCTTATCAACGAATTATTAAAAAGAAGTATTCTAAGCCAAAGACTCGAGGCGATAAGAATTACGGAAAAAGAGGCAGAAATAAATAAGATTACTTTGCTTAAACGATACTGGAAAACATCTTTATTCATTAATTAAAGAACATTTTCACTTCCTATGTATAGTAGTTTAATTAATGCTTTGCTAACCAGGTTATTTTAAAAACATCGACGAACTACATACCATCTCGGTGTGTTGTTTTTAAGTTAAAAACCATTCGTCGATACTTTTCATCGATTCATCATAGAAATTTACACTAGCCGAAAATTATAGTAGTTCAGCGAGGTCATGATCCTTGATTAATGGGCCGAGGGTATCTTTATATTGTTCAACATTAAGATATGAAAGCAATATTCACCTTACTAATTATAATTTTCGCCGGAGCACTAGCAATGGCACAAAACCCTCAATCAGATGATAAAGTTAACACTATTGAAATGGGTATTGTTATGGTTGATAGCCTTAATGGTACTGACTATAAGAAAACGGTTACAATCACTAGTGAAACATCAGTAGCTCGTTTGTACAGATATAAAAATGCACGGGTAAATAAAGAATTAGCTTTTACTACCCATAAGAGTTACGGTAAGTTGGCATAATCTTTGCCCTATTAAAAAGGTGCAATGAAGCACCTTTTAAAAATTTCAATTATGATAATACTTACACTATTAATACCTGTATTAGTTGTTCTTGCAGTTGTTTTCTTAACTACAAAAAATAAAAAGCAATTGCGCGCAATTAAAGTGCCAGTGAACAAGCGAAAATTTTAGTTCTTAATGCCAGGCTGTTTTATTGAATAATTAGCTTTTGCCTTGGCTTCATCAACTTGTCGTTTTACGTCTGCTAATAGAGCTTTTGAATCGTAAACGATACCATCTTTTATAGTATATTTTACACCGCCAATACGAACCACCTCATTATCATCGGTAAGCTTTATAGCTCCCATACCGTAGAGTACTTTTAAATTTTGAAGAGGGTTCTCTTCAACTATAACAAAATCAGCTAATTTACCTATTGTAACTGAA
>CAXBIJ010000223.1:0-6446 GCA_963975675.1 uncultured Maribacter sp.
TAAATTCACTCCTTCGCCGTTCAATACAAAAGGTTGACCTAAAAAATACAACGGCGTTAACGCCCAAAATTTGGTGTCATATTCAAATGCGGTACTATCTTTTGCTTTGACCCAAGCTTGTTCCCCAGTCCAGCCAAATTGAGCGGTACTATCAGTCACACTCTTATGTACTACCCTATTACTCCATGTATCTACAGTTTGGTAACTATCTCTTGCAGTTTTGCCATCAAGAGGTTGATAATTAAAACGAAAAGAAATTGGTCCGTTTGCATACCATTGTGCTAAACCACCATGAGCTTCCATCGCATTCCAAACTACTATACCAGCTTCAGATACACCTAGCTTTTCTTTAGCCCTATTTACTCTACCCGCTACCCATGATGGAGGAATACTAATAGTTTCAACTACTTCATTTACCAAAGCTTTTTGTGCAGGTTTTGTAGTTTCCTTACAGGATAAAATAAATGCAAAGAGTACTAAAATTGAAAATTTGTAATGTAATCTCATAGTAAAATACCGTTTTGTTGGTTATCAAGTATAAATCACACGGCTTTATGATCTAAACTCGCTGATTTTCGTTGCTCATAATTTTGTGCCACCAGCAAATCAAGTTCTTCTGGCGCTTCAAAATTCATGGTATTTTCTTTGAGTCGCTCATCACCTCCAAAAATTACTTGCATCTCTTTATTCAACAACCCTTTTATAGAGCGTTCTGCAACATATTCTGGTGAATCCATTTTTCTTCCTTTGAATTTTTGCATCATATCGGTATCCGTCGCAGTCGGAAATGCACATGTTACCGTAATTTTAAACGGCGCTAATTCTCTACGCATAGAATCTGAAAACTGCCGAATTGCAGCTTTGGTACTACCATAAACAGCATAAAAAGGCATTCCTATTAACCCCAATCCTGAAGATATATTCAAGATATAAGCATCTTCGGAAAATTTTAAAAGTGGAATACAATACTTTGTCAACAACATTACCGCCGTTAGGTTTATAGCTACTTGATCATATAGATCTTCATCTTGAATATCCTCTAAAGGCCCTGCAGAAACAATACCTGCATTATTTATTAATATATCTAAATGACCCCACTTATCTTCAATACGCGCAGAAGCATCACGCAAAACTTCAATATTAGCGATATCACCAGCTATTTTAATAAACTTCACATCTTCAAATTCGTCTGATAGTTGTTTTAAATTTTGCTTGTCGCGAGCAATTACTGCTATATTGGTAACACCACCTTTAACAAGTTCTTCGACCATACATTTACCAATACCCCGAGTGCCCCCAGTAATGAGCACATTTTTACCCTTTAATTGCATAATAATCTTAGTTTGAGTTAAGTTTAATTTGAACTTTAAATTAGATAATTTTTAATATGAAAACGAAGAAAACTAGTGTTTACGAAAATTATTAAGAATGTAAGAAAATGCACATCAAAATATTACGTATTTCTTAATCAAAACACCTAATAACCGCATTAACAAATGTATAGCACCACCCTATTTCTGCAAATCGATTTCTAAAGGAGTATCTGAAAAGAAAAAGCCACCCAATTATGGTGGCTTATACTATTCGAATAAAAAAGCCTCTTATTCAGAGGCTTTATAAATTATGCTATTTTATTTCGCTTACGGTCATTCTCCGTTAAGTAAATCTTACGAAGACGTAAATGTTTAGGAGTAACTTCAACATACTCATCTTTCTGAATATATTCTAAAGCTTCCTCTAATGAAAACTTTATTGCAGGTACAATTTTAGCCTTATCATCTGCTCCTGAAGAACGAACGTTAGACATCTTTTTAGTTTTCGTAATATTCACGGTCATATCATCACCACGAGAGTTTTCTCCGATAACTTGACCTTCGTAAATATCTTCACCCGGATCAACAAAAAACTTACCACGATCCTGTAATTTATCAATTGAATAAGGAATCGCTTTTCCTTTTTCCATAGAAACCAAAGAACCATTTTGACGCTGTGGAATATCACCTTTCATCGGTTGATATTCTAAGAAACGGTGTGCCATAATAGCCTCACCTGCAGTAGCCGTTAATAATTGGTTTCGAAGACCAATAATACCACGTGATGGAATTTGGAACTCGCATAACATACGATTCCCTTTTGCTTCCATTTTAGTCATCTCACCTTTACGGATAGATACCATTTCTACAGCCTTACCTGAAACCTCATCTGGTAAATCAATAGTTAAATGCTCAATAGGCTCACATTTAACACCGTCAATTTCTTTTATAATTACTTGTGGTTGCCCAATCTGTAATTCATAACCTTCGCGTCGCATAGTTTCTATTAAAACAGAAAGGTGTAATACACCACGACCGAATACTAAAAACTTATCAGCACTATCAGTTTCATTAACACGTAAAGCAAGGTTTTTTTCCAATTCTCTTGCCAAACGATCTTTTATATGTCTTGATGTTACAAATTTACCATCCTGTCCAAAAAACGGACTATCGTTAATGGTAAATAACATACTCATTGTAGGTTCGTCAATAGTAATAGTTTTCAACGCTTCAGGATTTTCCAAATCGGCAACAGTATCACCAATTTCAAATCCTTCTACCCCAACTAAAGCACAAATATCACCAGTTTCAACTTCTTGAACTTTCTTACGACCTAGGCCTTCAAAAACGTATAATTCTTTAATTTTTGATTTCACGATAGAACCATCACGTTTTACCAATGAAATCTGTTGTCCTTCTTTTAAAGTTCCTCTTTGTAATCTACCAATAGCAATTCTACCAGTAAATGATGAGAAATCTAAAGATGTAATCAACATTTGAGTATTTCCTTCTTTAGGCTCGAACGTAGGAACGTGCTCAATAACCATATCTAAAAGAGGCTCGATATTATCGGTTTCATTTCTCCAATCATCACTCATCCAATTGTTCTTTGCAGAACCATAAACCGTAGGGAAATCTAATTGCCATTCTTCAGCACCTAGTTCGAACATTAAATCGAAAACTTTTTCATGTACCTCTTCTGGAGTACAGTTTTCTTTATCGACCTTATTGATAACTACACAAGGTTTCAAGCCTAAATCAATAGCTTTCTGCAATACAAAACGCGTTTGCGGCATTGGTCCTTCAAAAGCATCAACCAATAACAAAACACCATCTGCCATGTTCAATACACGTTCAACCTCACCACCGAAATCGGCGTGACCAGGAGTATCGATAATATTTATTTTAGTATCCTTATATATAACGGAAACGTTTTTGGAAGTAATGGTAATACCACGTTCTCTTTCCAAATCGTTATTATCCAAAATTAAATCGCCTGTATTCTCGTTTTCACGAAACAAGCTACAGTGGTACATTATTTTATCAACCAAGGTGGTTTTACCGTGGTCAACGTGCGCAATGATCGCAATATTTTTTGTAGTGGACATAAGGTCTATTTTAAGCGTGCAAAGATACTTCAATTTTTGATAGCTACCCTTAATCTTATGTTATTTTTATCTTATTGATTTTGAGAGGGTTCTGTTGTGTATTTAGAACTTTTTAGTAATATTATTACCATAACCAAATTGAGCATCTTTTTAAATGCGCAGAAATGCCTTAATTTGATTAATAAAACCCGCTTCAACAATTAATCAAAAACTGGCTTTCTTGATTTTCGTTTTGTAGCAACCCAACCAAATGTGAAACCTATAAGTGGGCCATATCCGCTTTGGACACCATCACCTTTATAATATCCGGCACCCAATTCTGCGTTAAAATTGAAACCTTTTGGGTAGGTACGTTGAACACCATAGACCATTCCATAAAAACCCAAATTAAAATCATCTGGTCCCGATACATTTGTTGTTAATCTCGCTTGAGAGAAGAAAATGGCCTGAGCCGCTGCAATATAATTACCTGAATTACCACTTACATTTTTATCCCTACTAATTCGTCTATTAAAATTATGATAGTAACGATACCTATTATTTAAAGCCAAACCAAACACATACCCAGGTTCATAAGCCGCCATGCCAAGACCAAGGGCTGTAGATACACTTTGATTTTTAAATAATCCGAGTTCATAACTAATACCCGGACTAAATAAATCAAACTTGAATTGATGCCGTTCTAGATTAACGATTCCTGAACCTTTCTCAGTTATTCCATCGATTTGAGAATACCCAAAACTCACTATAAAAAACATTAGAATTAGCGTAATTTTCTTCATGTGATTAGATTAAAGTTGCATTTAAAACTAATCGTTTAAAAAAAGCAAGCACTTGATTTAATGAAATATTATGATTTTTAATAGATAGGTTACCGACCAACACACCAGCGTTTCTCACTAACAATCCAACCTATACTTAAATTGGCAACCGGATATATTGCACCATCAAATTGACCCATGTAATACGCAGCGCCTACATCTACTGAAAAATTGAAACTGGAATCAAAACTACGTTGTAAACCAGTAACTATGCCTGCATAACCAAAGGCACCTTTTACAATTTCATTTTCTATGGTACGCGAACCCGGAAAAAAGACCGCAGCGGCAGGAGCCACATAATTTGCCGAATTACCATAAATCTGTTTTCTATTTCGTTGTCGTTTTTCAAAATTATAATAGTAGCGATATTGACCAGAGATAGCGGGTAGAAATGTCAATTCTTCATACACATCTGGCAGAAGTGGATCTAGAGCAACTTGCAGTCCTGCTTTTACATCAAAAGTAATATTGGTTCCTAATGCCATCTCATACTCAAACCCAGGATTCATCAGGTTAATTTTCATCTGCCTTAATTCACAATTTTTTCCAAATTGAGCATTTGCTTGGCCGATAAATAGGAATAACAATAAAAAGGATGACCAATAAATAGAAAACATTTGTGATTTGTGTTTTGCACATTCTTATCCTTATAGAACAGGTAGCTTCTGAAAATAGTATCTTTGTTTAAAAATATTCGACGAATGAACCTGTCTTTAATACCTCAAATAAAACATACCGATAGCAATAACTTTTTTCTACTTTCTGGACCTTGCGCCATAGAGGGTGAAGATATGGCGTTGCGTATTGCAGAGCATATTGTTACAATAACAGATGAGCTTAAAATTCCCTATGTTTTTAAAGGAAGTTTTAAAAAAGCGAATAGAAGTAGATTAGATTCATTTACGGGTATTGGGGATGAAAAGGCATTAAAGATTTTGAGAAAAGTCTCTGAAACATTTCAAATTCCGACGGTTACAGATATTCATACAGAACAAGATGCTCTAATGGCGGCTGAATATGTAGATGTACTACAAATTCCGGCTTTTTTGGCGCGCCAAACCGATTTAGTGGTTGCAGCTGCACATACAGGCAAAACTGTAAACATCAAAAAAGGACAATTTATGAGTCCCGAAAGCATGAAACATGCTGTGAATAAAGTTACTGAAACTGGTAATCAACAAGCTATAATTACAGACCGTGGTACGATGTTCGGCTATCAAGATATGATTGTTGATTTTAGAGGAGTCCCTACTATGAAACAATTTGCGCCTGTGGTATTAGATGTAACACATTCACTACAACAACCTAATCAATCTTCAGGAGTAACAGGCGGTAGACCAGCATTAATAGGTACTATGGCACGAGCAGGAATTGCTGCAGGAGTAGACGGACTTTTCATTGAAACTCATTTTGATTGTGCCAATGCAAAAAGTGATGGTGCCAATATGCTTGACTTAGGGTTGATGAAAAAACTATTGACCGATTTAGTTGCGCTAAAAACTGTAGTAAATCAGTTTTAACTTAAATCTTCACGTTTGTAAAATCCGTTTTGACGAACCGAATACGCATCTTTCAGCACATCGGTTAGAATGGCGTTATTTATATCTTCTAAAGTGAAGTAACGTAACGACCGAACTACTTTTCGTTTTTCAGAAATTAGTACGGTCAAATGTTTTGTAAGGCGTGCAGAATTCCAAAAAGCGATATCTACAAACTGTTTTTTATGCGATGCGTTTAAATAACATATCGGCGATTTGCCAATATAGAAACAAGGAATATTCCATTTATATTTTAATTCTACTTCTGGCAATGTCGATTCAATCATCATTTGCAAATGCAAAAGAATACTACGATATGGCTCTGGCTGATTTAAAATATAGTTTTCTGCAGGGTTCATGACCTTAAAAATACATTTTTATTATTGCGTAATGGACATGTTTTGATTTTTGGTTTCGGAGCTATTAATTGGATTTATTTTTAGAAATTAAAACCATATTTACGATGAAATAGTTAATCTTACCACATTAATACTTCATAAGTATTGGTTTTAAGATACCAACTTCGACTTATCATCTTCGTAAAGTGCTTAAAATAACTTATCTTTTAAGAAGTAAATTTTCTAAAAAATATTAAATCGAAATCCCATGTTTAGTAATGAAAAAATTATTACAATATTTTTATTGCTATTAATTTTTCACTCCTGT
>CAXBIJ010000224.1:0-6445 GCA_963975675.1 uncultured Maribacter sp.
TGACTTTTCAAAACTTGGCAATACCGATGAAACAATATACGCGGTTGTCGATGGCGATCAGGTCGTTATGGCAAATAGTCGATTGCGAATGCGCCTTACCAAAGCCGCTACCATCAATGGTAAACAGATACCGAAGAACACATTTATTTTCGGGTTTATTAGTTTTCAACCCAATCGTGCTTTGATTGAAATTTCAACTATTAAGCACCGCCCAACCAAGCTAAAAGCATTCGATTTACAAGATGGCAGCGAAGGTATTTATGTAGAGAACAATTTTCGGGCAGAGGCTACTAGAGAAGTAATGGATGATATTATTGGTGATATCAACATACCTAGTATTCCTCAAGTGGGTGGACTTACGCAAGTATTTCGTAGGACTAATCGAAAAATTAAAGTAACCGTGCTAAACAATTATAAACTTATTCTAAAACCCAAACTATGAGAACATATATTATAATATCAACGATACTTATTTCTGCTTTTACTACTCGACTATGCTCGGCACAGGATAAGATGCAAACAGAAATTATATTAGATACTATTTACGCCAATGACACCAAAAATGTCGCCCTATTTTTTCCTGAATCCATACGACAAGGGATTACCGGGTCGGACCATTTTGTGTTCACCTATAACAAGGAGAAGGAACAGTATTTCGGACTGCTACAGGCCACACCGGGTGTCGAAAGCAATCTTTTGGTCATCAATGGAAACGGATCTGTCTTTTCCTATATCCTCCGTTATAAAAAACAGTTATCAAAACTCAATTACTTTATTCCCTTGACCAAAAGCATCGGCAACGAAAGGCCTAAAGCACAAGATTCTATTCGCCCCCACACCATTGATATCAGTGAGGCAAAGTATGACTACCGGAAATTCTGCAGCGCCCTTTTAAAACGAAAGCCACAAAACAGCATCCTTAAAACACGAAACCAGGGGATTGTATTAAGGGCGCAGCAAATTATTTTTTACCGAGCGGCACTTTACTTTGTTCTCGAGATTAAGAACAATTCCACCTTGGATTACGATGTGAATTTCTTGGATCTTTCTATCGAGACCCGACAAAAAGGGAAAAAGAAATCGGCACAACGGCTGTTTCAAGAACCGCTTTACACGTACAACCTACCTTCAAAAATTCCTAAAAACGAAATAGTGCGCTTTGTTTATGTCCTGTCCAAATTCTCACTTTCAAACGACCACAGGACAGTTTTGGAACTGAACGAGAAAAACGGGGAGCGATCCGTTGAACTGAAGATACCGCATCGGTTTATCAATCATCCTGATTAGGGAAACCTTAAATGACAGGAATACAACAAGAACATAAAAACCTTAAGCTTATAAATAATGGCACTGAACAATTTTTTTTAGAATAAATCTACCCTATGGCATTAAGCGAGACCGCAACGGGCATTGGGCCGAATTCAATAGAGAATATAAACCTTTAGGAAATAACGACCCTTTTGAACATATTGGTCAGGAAGAATTTATCCATACCAATTATGGGAAACTTTCCGATAGATTTTTAATGGGTTTAGCTGATGACCCTACCGCTATTCAGATGGATGAAAACAAAATCATCACAAAAGTATTTTTATATGATGATGCCACGAATCCATCAAACTATCTAAAAAATGAAACTGAGCTTTGGGAAAGGTACTTCAATAAACTTAGACTTTTATCAAGGCAAAAGTGTGATTCGAGTATTTGAAATGTATCCTTTATTTGAACTTTATTGTTAATCAACTTTTCGATTTGGTGATGCGTCCGGATTATTTATGATTTCTTTGAGAGAGGCAATAACTTCCATTTCTACTTCATACTCACAAATCACCTTATTCCCATTTTTAAAGATTATTGAATAGAATGCCGAAACATTATTTTCTTTATTGCATATAATATCTTCGCCGTTTAGAGCATCATCCCACCAGTCATGGCCATGAACCTTTTCACAAAGCTCTTTAAGTAATGAATTATGAAGGACATCTAAAAAGGTATCCGCATATGTTTCATTGCCACGCTTTCCTTGTGGTTTTCCTTTTTTGTAATAATCAACTTTAATAAGATGATTTGCGTTTTCATAAAGTGCGCCTTTTGTCATAATATTGCTTTTGAGGACAATACTATAAATTGATTTTTAAATAAAAAAGTACTATGCTTTACCGTATTGCGTTTTTATCTGTTCAACGTTTATTTGAATTTATTCTTTGATTATAGTTCTTTATAGGGATATAAAATTACAATTTCATCGTTCTCAACTCTTTTAAACATTAAGGTTTCTTCTAAATACCTTTCTATTTCCTTTGTTCTTGGAGTATTTTCAGAGTCAGTAAATGAATATTTCGGAAACTTATCTTGGTTTGCTCTAGCCCAATTTTTAGGAGTTGTAGCACTTATTAATCCAGAATTGTTTATCATTAAAAAATGCTTTTTATTTAGCCTTTTAATTCCTTCTTCTTTATTTTTCATCCTTGATATTTGAATTTTGGGTATTTGCTTAGTTCTTTGATATTTTTTGGGTTTTATTTTTCCTTTATTACGTGTTATCAATTTACATTTAACAAATGCTAGTATTTACTATTTTAATTGTCTCATTTATTTATTAAATTTATGAAAATGTAGGGGTAATATATCGAGGTTTCCATTTGAATTTAGCAGGTATAAACCAAAACGACCTTATTGGGTTATATTTGCATAATAATAAATCAGGTATTGAGTCAATTTAATTACATAAAGGATATAGCGAAATATGGTCTTGAAAATGATCAAGATAGACTATTGACAACTCTTAGTGAACTTGTGGAATATTCGAAGAAAACAAAGAAAGTCAATTTTGCTATTCAACTTCAATCCATTTTAAAGGAATCTATACGTCATCAAAGTTCAAATAGTCTTACCAAAGTTGGTTCCGACAAATACTATCAACGCATAGAAGATAGAGATATACAGGACCTTATTCTTGAAAAAATAACTTCTGATTATACGCTAGATAATATTGTCGCTGAAAATGAAGTGATGGATAACCTTAAGCACTTTATTGAAGAACATGATAGAATAGAGTTGCTTCAACAATATAACCTACCTGTGTCAAATAAGTTATTACTGCACGGCCCATCTGGTTGTGGAAAAACACTAGCCTCTTACGTCATTGCGGGTGAATTGAAAAAAATGATGGTTGTTGTAAACCTAGGAGCTATAGTTTCATCTAAGTTAGGCGAAACAAGTAAAAATCTTTCAAAAATTTTTAAGAAAGCCGCTTTAGAGGATTGCATCATTTTTATAGATGAATTTGATAGTCTTGGAAAAGTAAGAGATTATAGCCAAGATCACGGAGAAATGAAACGAGTCGTAAATACGATTCTACAGTTATTTGATTATTTACCGCAAAGTAGTTTGGTTATTGCAGCAACAAACCAAAAGGAAATGTTGGATAGTGCTTTAACTAGAAGATTTGATAGTGTTATTGAATTTTCACTTCCTACTTTAACACAGGTTAAGAATCTTGTAGAATTGACTTTGACCAAAAGTGGTTTTGTTTTTAGTAATAGAAAAACTGCAAATACCTTAATGAAACAATGTGTAGGATTATCCTATTATAGTATTCAAAAAACTTTGTTGACTGCTATTAAGCGTAGTTTGTTTAAGCAGAATAAGAACACTATAAAATTTATAGCTAAAATAGACACCGTTATTTGGAAAGAACTTATTATTTCAGAAAAAAAATCTTTAGAAGTTACCTCCTAAGCTTCTCCTTCTAGGTCTGCTTCAGCTTCTACATTCGTTATTACTTCAACATTATTTAATGCTAGAAGTTCGTCATATAACCTTCCTGTTGAATTTCTTATTGTTTCTTCAATTTTCAGTACTAATGAAAATTCATAATAATCTGGATAACCTTCACTTTGAGAAGCCATGATTTGTTTTGATAACACTGATTGTACTGCTAATTTAAACGTTTTATTCTCATTTCTAAGTTGAGCTACATCTACATTGAATTCAATCTTCTGAACATTACTATATGGGGCTGGTTTGGATTTATCTCTAGCTGATTGAGACCAAGTGAGATTAGTTCTTAATCTAGAGTTTATTTCTCTTTGCACCCTATTTATATCGTCTGAAGAATGATTTCTAAAAATACTAAATGCAATATGGACCGGACAATAGGTTAATTGATTATGTTGTAGAGGCAGAAAACTAAAACATAAAGTACCCGTTATTTTCAGTATTCTATTAGTCTTTCCCAAATGGGTAGAGATTAAATAATCAGGAAAATTTATGGGATAAATCTTTTGCTCACCTGATTGAATTTTATCTTCTAAAATAAGCGTGGCTCCATTTTCATTTGAAAAAATAGTTTGTTCAATGTCAATCAAACCATAACCAGATGTTCTCGTAAGTAATGGTTTGTGTGGATCCGGAAATAGGATATTCTTATTTGAAGCTCCATTAATAATTAGAGCTTTTAAGGTTTGCGACTTTAAATCGGGATAAGCGAATTTAAGTTTAGCAGCTAAGTTGGCAGCTAATGGAGCTGAAAGGCTGGTGCCTACTTGTTTTGTGTAGCCAAAAGCAGGATTTGCAGAAAGTACAGACATTGCTGCATTATCCATATGGTCTATTATACCTGGACTATAAAAACCATAATCTCCACCACTTTCTAATACATCAGGTTTGAACAAATTTTTGTTTGGCTTTGAAGCTGGTGTTAAAGCTTCTAGGTCAACGTGATCTTTTCTAGAATATATCGCTGGAAACTCTTTTCCCATTGAGATTCCCTGAAATACACCATCATAAAGTCCATCCGCAGCGGCTCCTATTGTTATATTATTCATTGAATCTGCTGGCGTACTCAGATTGGTATGTTCGTTATTAAAATATCCTAAATCATAATCTGTATTTTCATTTTTTGAGTTGTTATTATTCCCTGTACTGATAAATACTAAACTGTCTGTTTTATGGGCAAACTTGTCCAATTCATAGGTGTAATTTGAAAATGCTTCATTTGTTTTCTTTGGGTTATTGAAACAAATGGTTAAAACAAAGATGCTAAGATTAGGATAAGTAGCTTTAGCCCTATACAGCATATCTATAATCTTCTTTTCAGAAAGATATCCATTTCCGTTGCCGAATAACTTTATTGATAACAACTTTGCATCTGCGTTTACTTCACCATCAAAACCATTTAGATGATTTGATTTCCCCAACGCTGCCAAAGCACCAACCATTGTACCATGCCCATCTCTGTCGCAGGTGTCGATTAGAGGATTTCCATCTAAAGTAAATGTTTCGTCTTGAAGCGTAATAGCAGCCAAAGGTGTTTGCATACTGATGCCTGTATCCACAATACCAATTAAGGGCAAATCTTCACCTGAATTTACAATTTCAAAGCCATAATCTCTTTCTACAACATTAAATGTCCCTGGTCGCACAATGCTGGAAAGTGTAGAAGTAATACTTTCTATAACATCGAAGTTGCTAGCAATAATTATTAACTGTTCGATTGTTACGTCATATAACTCAATCCTATTTCCTTCTCGATCAATAATATAACTAATAGCATTGTCATCGAAATAACCTTCTAAAGCAGCGATAATACTATTCTCGACTTCAGTGCTAGCTGGAAGTTCTATAGTTTTTAGAGTTACAACATTCCCTAACGAGTCTACAGATACTTTTAAAACATCATTTAAGGTTAATAACTTGAAATTTTTAATGTATAGAATATTATTTGAATATTGTGCATCATTATTACCATCTATCCCTTTTTCTATAAGTGCTTCAATACTTGATATAAATACATGGAACTTTTCCCTATCCGAAATTGAAAATAACCCTGTTCTATTAAATTTTCTAAAACTTACACCTTCTAATCCAAAAGTGTTGAACCAAATTGTATAGAATTTTTCAATATTGAACTGTCCTAAAAAATCAATTTCAATATAATCAATATCATATGGAACTTCGATGTTCTGGTCTTTTACAGCAATCTTTGCTTCAAGGTCATTACGATATTTGTTAAGGTTTTCTCTAAAACCTTGTGCCATAAAAAAGTAATCAGGTTCTCTATCATTTTCATTTTCTATGTCTCCAAATCCGTAATTAAATCTTACGGCTCCCGATTCTTCTAACTGTTTGTCAGCAATAATTCTTAGATGGTTTCTATTTGGCATTATGATTTATTTTTATAAGGTCTCAATTTTCCCTTAAGCCCTCGGCACTTTAAATACTTATAATAAGTTGCCCTCGAGATACCTACTCGGTCGCAGATTTCAGAAACGGTTAATTTGCCCTCTTTAAAGTATTGTTCGCAAATTATGGCTTTTTGTTGATTTTTCTTACTGATTCCCGTAGGCGCACCAAGTATTTTACCCCGCGCCCTAGCAGAAGCCAAACCGGCTTTTGTACGTTCAATGATAATATCCCGCTCCAACTGGGCCAAAGCTGCAAA
>CAXBIJ010000225.1:0-6437 GCA_963975675.1 uncultured Maribacter sp.
TAGTAGGATAATTCTCAACAAAATGATAATCAATTAGTTATTTGCCAAATAGTATAGCAAAAAAAAAAAGAAGCGTAAAAACGCTTCTTTCTGTATTTAAGAGTTTATTGGTTATTGACAACCGCCTGTGAATCCACTAGCATTAAACTTGGTTTGTACAGCACCTTGTCTAGAACCGGTATTCACTTCGATAGCCAAGTTGTTTTCACCACTACCATCACGTTTAGGGCTACAGTATTCGAATAAATAATAACTGTTTGCTCTTTCTGATACTTTTTCAGAAATATCTCTAAAGGTTCTTTCTAATTCATCTTTGTTTTGAGCAAATACACTTGCGGTTTTACCAATTGCAGATAATACTTGCGTATCAATTTCAGCACCTAAACCGATACTAAAGAATGAAATATTTGCATTTGCTTCTTTTACTTTCTTTAAAGCCGCATCTTCAGTGTAACGTGAAGCTTGGTCTGTACCATCTGTAAAGATTACAACAGAGGCAGCTCCAATTTTTCCACCAGCTGTTGACTTTTTAACTAACTCTGAAGCAATGTCGGTAGACTTTATAACTGCACCATATAAATCGGTAGACGGGTCATTACTAATAGTATCAGTAATACTATCAATTGCTGCTACTAATTCTGATTTTGAAGGAGTCAATTCATTCAACAAATGTAAATTATCTTCACCATCGAACCAGTAAATAGCCATTTTAACAGATTCTTGCGTGGTGCTTGGCATTACAGCATCAATAAAACTGGTAGATGCAAGCTTCAATTCATCTAGACTACTACTAAGTACACTATTACTCAAATCGAGTACTAATAGGGTGTTATTAGAAAAAATCTGTGAATTCGGTGAAATACGTGCTGAAGATTCAGAAGTCGAAATTGTCTTAAAACAATCATCATTTCTTCCTTGTTCGTAAATAGTAAATTGATTAGCAGTTAAACCAGGTACGGGGTTACCGCTTGTATCAGATACTCTAAAAAACACTGATACTTTACCAGGTAATGTTGTAAACTGTTCTTGTATAGATAAAACCAATTCACCTTTTTCTAAGCCTAAACACGCATCTACTTCCTGGCCTTTTCCAAGTCCGTCGCCAATGTTCAAATCTAGACTTACATCATCATCTGCATTACCACAAGAAACAAGTAGCGTCAGGACAAAAAACACACTGAAGGTCTTTAAAAATTTTTTCATATTCATAATTATAGGTTCAACTAGCAGAACGGACAAAGTTTATTTAAATTATAGGGAATAAAAAAATAAATGTTAAAGATTGTTAAAGCAAATGTTTCACTGGTGTTGAAACTTCCAAAAGCGTTATATTTCCATAGGTTTACATGAAAATTATAAAAACTATTTGTGGGTCTAAACCGAGACCATTAGATTAAATAATTAAGATAAAAGCATCTCTCATTGAACGAAAATCTACATATTGCGGTGCTTATAATGGCAGCTGGTGCCTCTAGTCGTATGAAGGGTATTAAACAACTACTACCCTGGAAAGATTCCAACTTTTTATTAGAAACTATTAGTACTGCTAAAGAAAGTAATGCAGATAGTGTTTATGTAGTTCTTGGCGCAAATGCTGAAACCATTATGTCTGAGTGTAAATTACAAGAAAAGGACACAACAGTTTTCTTTAACCCAAATTGGTCATTAGGCCTTGGGAATAGTATCGCTTTTGGAGTCAAAAGGCTTAGCGAAAGCAGTTCTTTACCAGATGGTATTTTAATTTGTCTTGCTGATCAACCTTTGTTGAGTGCAACTTATTTAGATTTACTAATTAGTAATTTTAAAAAAGATTCATCTAAATTAATTGCTACGAACTATAAGAATAGGGTTGGAGTACCCGCATTATTTCCGAAATCAATTTATCCTAAGCTACTACTTTTAGAGGGTGATCAAGGTGCAAAAGACCTTTTAAACGCCAGTTACGATGAGCTGGTTCAGTTAGACCCTGGCTTACAGTCTTTAGATATAGACACAAAACTAGAATACAATCAATTAATAAAACAAACCAACTTCCAAAACGAAAACTGATATGATAAAAAACATAGCGTTACTTACAATAATGGCATTTATAATTTTTACGGCAACCCCTGTTTTGGCACAAGAAATGGGTTTTGAAGAATATAATCCTACTTCTACACTTGTAGTGCCTGGCGAAGAAATTACTAAGGCGAAATTTCCATTTATAGATGTGCATAGTCACCAAAGAGACATGTCGGTCGAAGCCCTAAACAGTTTGGTTGCTGATATGGATGTTATGAACGAGGCCATAATGGTCAACTTAAGTGGTGGTTCAGGAGAAAGTATAAAAGAAAAAATAAGCAACATAAATAAGAGCTATCCGAATAGATTTGTAGTTTTTGCAAATGTAGATTTTGAAGGTGCTAAAGATGTTGCATGGGGTAAAAAGGCTGCAGCACAATTAGAAGATGATATAAAAAGCGGAGCAAAGGGGTTAAAAATTTATAAAAGTCTAGGCCTTAGGAATAAGGATTCGGATGGAAAACGTTTAGCTATCGATGACCCAAGATTAGACCCTATTTGGGCAAAATGTGCCGAAATGGGCGTACCCGTATTGATCCATGCGGCAGACCCTAAATCTTTTTGGGATGATATGAATTCTGATAACGAGCGTTGGTTAGAGCTAAAGACCCACCCACGTAGAAAACGAACTGCCACAGACCCAGCACCATTTGAACAGATTATACAAGAACAACACAATGTTTTTAAAAAGCATCCTAATACAAAATTCATAAATGCTCATATGGGATGGTACGCCAATAACCTTAATAAATTAGGGGAGCTATTAGATGAAATGCCAAATATGAATGTAGGCATATCTGCTGTTATAGCAGAATTGGGTAGACAACCTCAGAATGCTAGGGCTTTCTTTATTAAATATCAAGATAGAGTACTTTTTGGAAAGGATAGTTGGAAACCAGAAGAGTTCCCTACCTATTTTAGGGTTTTAGAAAGTAATGATGAGTACTTTCCTTATTATAAGAAATACCATGCATTTTGGTCAATGTACGGACTAAACCTGCCTGACGAGGTATTAAAAAAATTATACTATCAAAATGCTTTGAACCTTATACCTGGTTTAGATACTTCGCTCTTTAAAAGTTAGCACTATTCAGCTTTAAACACAACCGATTTTTCAACGACCGAAATCTCATTAATATCTTGAAAAATACCGCATGATGCTTGCTTTTTGGCAAGTGCTTGGGTATTTTTTCTTTTAGTCAATGCCTCTATCTCTTGGTTTAAAAATTGCATATCTCAATATTTTTTAATCAAACGGTTATAAATAATTCATGTTGTACGATGTAGGTTTTATTTGCTGTAAGTTAAAAAGTATTTTCCAAAAGTGTGACAAAACAGAAATGTCTTATACTAATGAGTAAACGAGTAGATTATATATGTCAAAAGAAACAGTTTTTACAGATTTAATTCGTGAGCACCAAGCACTTTTGTACAAAGTAACTTCTGTTTATACTGATAATAACCAAGACCAAGAAGACTTATTTCAAGAAGTGGTCTATCAACTCTGGAAATACTTCGATTCTTTTCGGCGAGATTCAAAAATTACGACTTGGATGTATCGTGTGGCAATGAATACGGCTATAACCCACTTGAAAAAGAAAGAGAGAAGACCCAATGTAATGCCTATTGCAGAGGTTCTGATAAAGCAAAGCGATGCTAAAGATGAAGTTTATGAAGAACGTCTGCGGCTTCTTTATAAACATTTACAGCATTTGAACACCTTAGACAAAGGATTGATTTTTCTATTGCTAGAAGGTAAAAGTTATAATGAAATTGCCCTAATAACAGGATTACAACCTAGTAATGTAGGAACACGTATTTCAAGAATAAAAAAGAAATTAAAAACTAACATGACTAATTCTTAAAACATGGAAATAGAAGAATTACAAGCTGCTTGGTTACAAATGAGTAAAGATTTGAACCAGCAAAAGAAATTAACGAATGATATAATATTGAATATGACCCAAGAAAAATATAAAAACAAATTTAGGAATGTAACTACTTACGAAACTGTTGGTGCATTTATTTGTTTTTGTATTGCCCTACTTTTAATAGTAAAGTTTGGCGAATTAGATACGTGGTATTTAAAAGCTTGCGGTATCTTTTCCTTAAGCTACCTTATTGTATTGCCCATTTTAGTTTTAAGAGCATTAAAAGAAATAAAGACCTTAGATATATCGAAAAATTCTTATAAAGCGAATCTTAGTCATTACCTAAAAGCAAAAAACTGGCTTTTAAGACTTCAACAAATTGGTATGGGGGTTGGTATATTAGGTATGTTCTTTATTGTCCCCGTATTTTCTAAAATTAGTTCAAATAAAAATATTTTTGAGATAGGTTTAAAAACAGAGCAAGTAGTTCTTTTAACCATTACGGTAGTAGTAACCATTGGTTTTTGTACATGGGCATATAAGGGGTATCAAAGATTGACACAGTCTGCACAAGAATTGCTTAAAGATTTAGAGTAAGATAAAAGTTATTCAGTTAACTTTTTTTGAACGTAGTTCAATATCAACATCCAATTCATTTTTAATAGGAGGGAGGCTGTGGGTACATTATCATCTGCAATAGCAGCAATTATTGAATCATGCTGATTGTCTGATTTGTTATAGAAAGAATCATCATTTGTAAAGGCTTTTTCGTAGAAGAAAATGCGGGTTTTTAAATCATTCAATATTTGTAATGCCAAATCATTCTCATAGCCTTTAGTTAGTAATCTATGAAATTCTAAATCAGCCTGAATTCTAGAAATTGCATCTTGAGCATTTTCGAAAACCTGATGTTGATTTCGAAGTTTTACAATGTCTTCGTCCTTAAATTCAGAGTTTTCTATGGCCATGACTTCTAAGTTGGCAACCAAACCGTATAAGTCTTCGGCTTCTTTCACGTCTAGTTCAGCAATGATAAAACCTCTATTGGGTACAGCTTTTATTATGTGTGCTTGTTGTAATTGTGTCAATGCTTCTCGAATAGGCGTAACGCTTACATTTAAATCTCTTGAAAGGGCAGCTAAATTTATAGTTTTACCGGTTTTTAATTTCCCGGTAATCATTTCAGCTAATAGATAATCGCGTACTTGGTCCCTAAGATTTATTTTTAAAATCATACTTTAATATAATATATCGTATACGATATAACCCAAAAAATATTAGAATATTATTTATTCCATGCATTTATTTCAAATTAATACACACCATTTTTTACATTTTTAATACTAAAAAGGGGCTATTAATCGTTTGTACCTATTAAACCCAAATATAAAACACCATGAAAATTTTAACACACACGTTTAAAAAACTTTGTTTTATGGCAACAGGACTATTTTTTGCTTACAGTTGTAGTAATGATGCAGAAAAAGTTGAAGAAGTTCAATTAACACAAACCGAGTTACATACTATTTTAGAAACTGATGATGTATCAGGTGTAGTAGATACTGCTCTTTATGAGTTATTCATGAATAACGGTACAACTGGTAAATCTAATTCTAGTAATGAGTGTTATAGCGCCATATATTCTGATACAGGATATACCGCAACGTTTAATAATTGTGTATTGAATGGTACAGAAAATGTAAATGGCACCTTAGCTGTTAGCTATAATCTTGAAAGCGAGACAAGTTCTTTTACAGCAACATATACTGATTTTTATGTTGGTAGTATAAAAATTAATGGTACTAAATCTTATGTAGTAACAGCCAATTCTAATAATAGCTCAATTTCATTCGCAACAACAAGTAATTTGAGTCTAACTATGGAAGATGGGACAACAATAGCTGAGAATGGAACAAAAAGCTTTACGCTAACCTTCGGCAATTCTCTTGAGACTACTACTTTTAGTATTGATGGTGATTGGACCGTCGTTATCGATGGAAGTACTTATGCTGTAGAAGTGAACTCAGCATTGGAAGGTAATTTCGCTTGTAGCTATTTAAATGTTGGTTCTATGACTGTCGCAAAAAATGGCCTTTCTATAATTGTTGATTTTGGAGATGGCACTTGTGATAATATAGCTTCGGTAATTTATCCAAATGGAAAAGTAGAGGAGATAAGTCTTAGAGATTAATAATAATAGTTTTTTAGATTAAAGCCTTAAAAGAAAAAGGATAAGATTGTTATAATCTTATCCTTTTTTTATTCTCATATTAATGGGTATGGTTTCTTGAAGATGCCCACTGTACTCTTTTGCTATTTTTGAAACTTGAAAAGAATGAATTTCTTCTTGATTCTGTCGGTGTGTTTCTGATAAAAGTTCTCATGATGTTCGTTTTTTTAATCGGTGATTAGTCGAAAGATTAATGATTGTTTTTGATTGATGTTTTAATGTGTGTGGTTTCTAGATGATGCCCACTGTACTCTTTTACTATTTTTAAAACTTGA
>CAXBIJ010000226.1:0-6414 GCA_963975675.1 uncultured Maribacter sp.
TTATATTTACCAGTATATTCAAACAATGGTTGGGAAGTCTCACAACCCAACTACGGTGAAAAAATTAGATTTATCATCACTGTAAGCCCTAAAACCCTCACTGGGCTTTTCACAAGAAAATGGTTTTAACCTGTTGAATTTTAATTCAGATACTGATATTTAGACTAAAAATTCTGATATTTTCATAATTATACCAAATTTGTTGAAAAATATGGAATAATTTAACTGGTTTCAGCGTTGCTAACAAGTACATGATTCGGTAATTTTGTAAAAACACGTTTTATACATGGATGTTTCTTCAAAGACTAGTAATGACATTTCTTTCGATGATTTTAAAGAACAAATTATAAGTGATTATGAAATTGCTTTTTTAAGCAGGACCTGTAGTTTATTAGGAAGAAAAGAAGTGCTTACTGGAAAGGCTAAATTCGGCATCTTTGGAGACGGAAAAGAACTACCTCAATTGGCCATGGCGAGATCATTTAAAAACGGTGATTTTAGAAGTGGATATTATCGGGATCAAACATTTATGATGGCCTTAGGTCTTTTAAATCCAAAAGATTTTTTTCACGCACTTTACGCTACTACCGATATTGAAAAAGAACCAATGAGTGCCGGCAGGCAAATGGGAGGTCACTTTTTAACTCACAGCCTCAACACAGATGGTAGTTGGAAAGACTTAACGAAGCAAAAAAATAGTAGTGCCGATATTTCATGTACTGCAGGGCAAATGCCACGACTGTTAGGTTTGGCACAAGCGTCTAAGGTATACAGAAATCAAAAAGGTCTAGATAGCGCTAAATTTTCCATTAATGGTGATGAAATCGCTTGGGGAACTATTGGTAACGCAAGTACAAGTGAAGGCATGTTTTTTGAAACTATTAATGCGGCGGGTGTGCTACAAGTACCCATGGTAATTAGTATTTGGGATGATGAGTATGGTATTTCGGTACCTGCAAAATATCACACTACTAAAGAAGATATTTCAAAAGTACTTTCAGGCTTTCAACGAACAGAAAGTGAAAAAGGATTTGAAATCTTTAAAGTAAATGGCTGGGATTATACTGCACTTATGCACGCATACGAAAATGCTGCAGATATTGCCAGACAAGAGCATGTACCAGTAATGATTCATGTTAAAGAATTAACACAACCACAAGGACATTCAACTTCTGGTTCTCACGAACGGTATAAAGATAATAATCGTTTAGAATGGGAACGTGATTTCGATTGCAATAAACGTTTTAAAGAATGGATTCTTGAATCTGGTATTGCCAATAATGAAGAATTGGAAACCCTTGAAAAAAGAATTAAGCGCTCTGTTCGAGAAGCAAAAAAACAAGCTTGGGAAGAGTATTTACAAGGACTATTAGCTGCTAAAAAAATATTGGTCGGTTTAATTGAACAAGCTTCTGTTAAAAGTTCGAACAAGAATTTTATAAATAAAGTAAAAAACGATTTAATTGCTATTGAAGAACCTATTAAAAAAGATATGGCAATATCGGCCCGTAAAACTTTACGTTTTCTTATAGGGGAATCATCAGACGAGAAGGCAGCCTTAATAGACTGGACATCTAAATTTCTACAGGAAGCTCAAGATATATATAGTAAAAACCTTTATAGTGAAAACGAAAATAAAGCTACCAACATTAATGTAGTTGCCCCTATTTTTAAGTATGACTCTGAACAAGTAGATGGTAGGGTTATTCTACGGGATAATTTTGATAAATTATTTGAAAAATACCCAAACACATTAATCTTCGGTGAAGATACTGGGGCTATCGGTGATGTAAACCAAGGCCTTGAAGGTATGCAAGAAAAGTATGGTAATATTCGCGTAGCAGATACAGGAATACGAGAAACAACCATCATAGGTCAAGGAATAGGTATGGCATTAAGAGGCCTTCGCCCTATTGCTGAAATACAATATTTAGATTATATATTTTATGCTATGTCTACCTTAACTGACGATTTAGCATCTCTACTATACAGAACAGCTGGTAAGCAAAAAGCTCCATTAATCATTAGAACAAGAGGCCATAGATTAGAAGGTATTTGGCATTCTGGTTCACAAATGGGCGGACTGATACATTTATTGAGAGGAATGTATATTTTAGCCCCTCGAAATATGACACAAGCGGCAGGATTTTATAATACACTATTAAAAAGTGATGAACCCGCATTGGTTATCGAAAGTTTAAACGGTTATCGTTTAAAAGAAAGAAAACCCAACAACCTGGGTGAATTCTGCACACCAATTGGTAAAGTTGAAACAATTAAAGAAGGTAGCGACATAACTTTGGTTTCATATGGGTCTACATTAAGAATTGTAGAAAAAGCAGCTAAAGAACTTTTGGAAGTAGGTATTGATGCCGAAATAATTGATGCCCAAACCTTATTGCCCTTTGACATTGACAAAGATGTCGTAGAAAGCATAAAGAAAACGAACCGATTATTGGTTATTGATGAAGATGTACCTGGCGGATGTTCTGCATATTTACTTAATGAAATTATTGAAAAGCAAGGTGCCTTTAAATATCTTGATTGCGCACCACAAACTTTGAGTGCCAAAGCACATAGACCAGCTTATAGTACTGATGGTGACTATTTTTCAAAACCAAATAGAGAAGATATCTTTGAAAAAGTTTATGCAATTATGCATGAATCAAGTCCTAATGATTTTCCAAAACTTCGATAAATTATAAATAAAAAATCCCATTTAAAAATGGGATTTTTTTTGTTACAATTCTACTCTTAATTTTTGATATCAGATTTAGCATCCTTAATAATTGGCTTTTTAGGATTACCATCAGCATCTATTTCTATAATAGCATCGAAGCCTAAACCATCTAATTTTTCAGCAATTTTAGCCCTGTCCCCTACTATAAACCAATTAACAGCTTCTGGCTTAACTACTTTTTTGCTTACCTCCTGTACTTCTTTTAGAGAAAGGTTTCTAACATTGGCATCATAGCTTTGATAGTAATTATCTGGCAAATCATATTTTATAATATTTACAATAGATTGGTTAACAGCACTATTAGTCTCCCATTGTCCAGGTAAACTTAAAATTTGATTTGTTTTTACTTTTTCTAATTCTTCTTGGGTAACTGGTCTTGTAGATATAAACTCTGAAATTTCTTTTCTTAATTCTGTAACCGATTCAGAAGATTTATCTGTTTGCACGGGAGCATACATTATAAAAGGTCTCTCAGCTTTAGCGCCCATTACAAATCCGCTAGCGCCATATGCCCAATGCTTATCTTCTCTTAAGTTCATATTTATTCTAGAGGTAAAATCGCCGCCTAAAACACTTACCATTTGTTCTAGGGCAATTTGAGAAACATCTCCATATTTTTCAGTAAGATGACCAGCTAATATAACCGACTGCTCAGATTCTGGGCGATCCATTAAGTAAAGGGTATTTTTTGAATTAACTTTTGGAGTAGAAAATGTAACGTTTGGCACATCTGCCTTCTTCCACTTACCCAAAGTTTTCTCAAGTTTTGATTTCAACTCTTTCATGTCCAAATCTCCAGTTACTATAAGCGTTGCATTATTTGGTCTAATCCACGTTGAATAAAACTTTTCTACATCTGCCTTCGTAAGCTTAGAAACAGTTTCAGTATAACCCGAACCTGTGTAAGGATTACTATAAGGGTGTCCTTCGCCATAAAGGTATTTGTTCATTACTCTTAATGCCATAGAAACTGGCTCAGATTTTTCTTGCTGAATTGTATTCAACTGATCATCCTTTAATCTATTAAATTCTTTCTCAGGAAAAGCAGGATTCAATACTACATCTGCGAATAAATCTATACTGGCATCTAAACTAGGTTTTAGTGTATTTAAATATACATTAGAATTATCTTGACTAGAATAACTATATAAACTGGCTCCTAGTAATTGAAGCTTCTCATTTATTTGAAGTGAATTCAAATTTTTAGTTCCCTCATCTAACAAATCCATCGACAATTGTGCCGTTCCTGGGCTAGACAGAAAATCTGTTTTGTAGCCTGCATTGAACATTAAGTTCATTACTACTGTTGGCACACCTGTTCTTTTTGCTAAAACTATATTTAAACCATTAGACAATTTATCTCTTTGTAATTCAGGAAAATTTGAGCTTTTCGCTTCTCCTATTGCAGGTAATTTGCTTCTATCAATTGTACTTTCAGTAACTGTATATTCAGGAAAAGGCTTGCAGAGCAAGATATGTTTACCATTGTTGAGCCATTTTTTTGCAGTTGCTTGAACATCTGAAATGGTTGCATTCTCAACATAATTTAATACCGTTTTGTAATATGCTGCATCATCAAAATAGGTTTGATTAGAAGCCAAAATATCTGAAACTCCACCAAAGCCTCCTATGCGTTCAAGACCTTTAATAAATCCTGAGAAATAAGAAGCTTTAACTCTTTTAAGTTCATTTTCAGTAGGTCCATCCTTTATCAACTTAGCCAATTCTTCCTCCATTATTTGTTGAACTTTATTGACATCGCCACCTGGTTTAACATTTGCCCAGGTAATAAATTCACTTGCAATTTCATTAGATGCCTGAAAGGATACAACAGAGCTGGCTAATTGCTCATCATAAACCAGTCTTTTGTATAATCTAGAATTTTTACCACTGGTAAGAATAGAGGAAATTAAATCGAAGTGTATATCCTCTTTATTACCAAATTCTGGGCTATTCCAGCTGAATAATATACGGGCCTCAGGTACCCTATCTTCATAAACTTGATAGGTATCAGATATTTTAGTTGGTATATTAATTTCTTGCCTTGCAATAGTAGGTCCAGAAGGTATATCACCAAAATAATTAAGAACTTTTTTATGAACCTCTTCTGGATTAACGTCACCAGCTACCGCTATAACAGCATTCGCTGTACCGTAATAAGATCTAAACCATTCTTTAACATCTTCAAGAGATGCTGCGTTCAAATCTTCCATTTCTCCAATCACCGTCCATGAATATGGGTGCCCTTTTGGGTACATTGCTTTGGTCAATAAATCCCATTGTTTGCCATATGGCTGATTCTCACCTTGCCTTTTCTCATTTTGCACAACACCTCGTTGTTCATCCAACTTTTCTTGATCAATTGCTCCTAATAAATGACCCATTCTATCTGACTCTAGAAAAAGAACTTGATCTAATGCAGAAATAGGAACATTCTGAAAATAATTAGTACGATCTGTATTTGTAGTACCATTTAAATCGGTACCTCCTATTCGTTCTAAGGCCTGAAAATAATCGTCATTAAAATTCTCACTCCCATTAAACATTAAATGTTCAAATAAATGAGCAAAACCACTTTTACCAGGTTTTTCATTTTTTGAACCTACATGATACCAGACATTAACAGCAGCAATTGGTGCTTTGTGGTCTTCATGCACTAATAAAGTTAAGCCATTAGGAAGTATGAAGCTTTCGTACTTTAAATCTATCTGATCAGATTTAAATTCAAAGTCTTGCGCATTTTGTTTACTAACAGCAAAGACAGAAAGTAAAATAAAAAGGATTGTTTTTCTCATGATGAATATTATTTTTGATTCTAGTAAATATAATATTTTAATACATCAAGTAACAATCATTATCTTTCATTAAAATACTAATAATCAGTTCTTGACGGCGATATTAAAGAAATTTTACAATTAACTTATGGATGAAAAATTACAATTGGTTTCTATATTAAATACGTATTACAGCATAACCGAACCTAAAATCAATAAATTGGAAGGTTATATTAGTACAAACTTTAAAATAGAAGCCAAAGGCAAAACAAACATTTTAAAAGTATATGATAATTCTGCTGAAATCTTAGAATTGATTACTGCTGAAAATAAGATTTTACTAGCGCTTAAAGATGAGAATGTACATTGTTCAGAAATAATAGCTAACAATTCGGGTGATTATAATTTAATAATTGGTGATTACATTTATCGTTTATTAACATTTGTATCAGGAACATTTCTAGCAGAATCGAAGCATACTGCAACGTTAATGGAATCTTTTGGTCAAACTTTAGCCGATATAGACCATAGTTTATTTAACCTTCGCATTGCTGCAATAAAAGCGAAGGAAATACAATGGGACCTTCAACATTTTCAAAAAAATTGGAAATATCTACCCGATATACCTGATGTTAGTGACCGAAGTTTGGTTGACTATTTCTGTCTTCAATTCAATGAACATATTCTTCCATTAAAATATGAATTTCGACAAAGCATTATTCATAACGATGCAAACGATTGGAATGTTTTAGTACAAAATGATGCAATAACAGGTATTATAGATTTTGGTGATATGTGTTATTCTTGGCTCATTAATGAATTAGCCATAGCACTCACTTATGTAATGATGGACAAAGAGAATCCATTAGAAATTGCCATTCAAATTATCAAAGCTTATCA
>CAXBIJ010000227.1:0-6398 GCA_963975675.1 uncultured Maribacter sp.
AAATTCTGTAGTTCTTCTACAAAGAAAGAATCATTTACACCATCTCCATTTACCGAAACAAAGAAATTATCGAGGAAAATAACATCTTTTGATAAAGGTTCATAAGGCGCTTTTGATACCCCAAGGGTTATAATTTCGTAGTCATCAGGTATGAATGAGGCTGAGGTTATAAATCCTTCATTCAAAGAGCCTACTGGTGTGCCACCAACAAGATTTGTCCATCGTTCAGAATTTTTATTCCATCCTACAGGTATAATCAGGGTAACATCATCGGTTAGTCCTGCCATTGCGCTTCGTTGGTTCCAACTTAGGGTAATTTTTGAAGGAATCGTACCTTCTAATCGCCAAAACTCATTGGTACTAACACTTTCAACATCTAAATCTGTTTCAAAGGTGTCGTAAGAATTTGTAAATGAAATTGGGTTATTGGCATTTTCATAGAAATAAGCACTTTTCGCGAATAGGTTGGTGCTTTCAGAGTTAATAATTAAGGGTCTTAAAAATTGACTATCTCCAATAGGAAAGGCAAAATCTTGCTGATTGGTAATTGCTGCATACCCTTCTATTTTAGAAAAATCATTTTCACCTGTGTAGAACGAATTATCTAAAAAAGTATAAAAAATTGAAGGTTGGGTTAGGGGCGTACGAATGTTACCCAATATGAAATTGGTATTGTTGCTATTATCGATGCCTAACTCTAATTGTAAATCATTTTCTAATGCAATTTCCAAATCATAAAATTGAGGGGTTAATGTACCAGAAACCGTTAATAATTGTGAGCCATAAAAACCTGCTAAACCAAGGTTGTTGTCTAATGGAGATTCATTGATGAGATTGGTATGAAAACCAATAGTGCCACCCTCATGTATACGCAGGTTGCCGTTGTTGTATAGGGCAGTTTGGGCAGATGCTATCCCCGCCAAAAGAATGAAAAGAAGTGAAAGTTGCTTTTTCATTATTCTTTCGTCTTTTCTAACAATAGTTTTTTGATTTCCTCCATTTGGGCTTTAAGTGCTTCTACTTCAGTAGCCATGTTTTTGTTGGAGGACTCCAACTCCTTTATTTTCTTTTCTTGCTCTATGGTGTGAAGGAAAAGCTCTTCTATTTTTTCAAGGTTAGTTAACGTAGTTCTATTGATGATGATACCACCTTGTTCTTCAATATCAAGATAAGAAGGGACATTTGGTAAATGATGATTTAACTTTATAAAATTTTCCACTTCTAACAAACTTGGCATATCATATTCAGGTTTCAAAAAGCTATTACCTAAAAAATATTTTTGGAAGACATAGTCTGGAACTGTTGTGACAATACCATTAACTAAAACATCTCCGTCGAATCTTGAATTCCCAACTACATGTAGTTTTGTATTGGCTGCTATGGCATTAGTTCCTATACCAACATTTTGCCCCGCATCAATTCTCATAGCCTCTTGAGAATCAGTTGAAAATGCTAATTGACTCACGCCTGCTCGATACATTCCCATGGTGGTTTCAGTATAAAAACCATAGCTTGGATTTCCAGCAGAACCGATGTTTCCAGCAAAACCATTTCGAGCTCTAATTTGCCCATCAACATCTAATTTGCTTTGAGGAGAAATATTGCCAATCGCTAATCTGTTTTGAACATTATCCCAATTTAATTGAGTATTGTTTTCTGTTGGAGCCCCGGTGATTCCATCTGCAAAGAATATGGAGCCAGTGTTACCAGTAATACCACCATTAGTAACCCATGCATATGTACCTGCGCCATCCGTTGAAAGGACCTGTCCGTTGTTCCCACCAGTTGGGAGTTCAATTTCATTTGTTGGGTCGAAATCGGCATCGTTCACAGAAAGGGCCGCCAGTTCGGCGTCTGTCGCGAAAGTTGCATCGAGCCCCGCTTGGGTCAATAGTGCCCCCGTGTCTGTTCCCGGATTGATAAGGTTGCCTGCATCTGTGCTTATTATTGTTCCAGCTGTGCTCTGGTCGTCCACCCATGCATATGTACCTGCGCCATCCGTTGAAAGGACCTGTCCGTTGTTCCCACCAGTTGGGAGTTCAATTTCATTTGCTGGGTCGAAATCGGCATCGTTCACCGAAAGCGCCAACAGTTCGGCTTCGGTTACAAAGGTAGGATCAAGGTCTATTGAGTTACCAACTGTTGCAGGAATAGTTAAAGAAACTACCGTACCTGCCAGTTGAATATCTTGTAATTCGTTCGTGGGGTTTTCTCCACCTCCTGCAATTGTTGCAGCGTCCAATTCGTCTTTTAACTGTGCCACCGCAAGTTGAGTGTTCGTTGCGGTTATGGTCGAATAAGGTGTGAAAGGCACTTGTGATGCATTTTGTGTTGTGCCTGTTGGTGCTTGCCATTGAACACCTGTAGCTGTAGTCGTAAGTACTTGACCATTGATAATACTGGGCTCAATTTTAATAGGAGTAACTGCTGAATTGGTAATCGTTACCTCGCCAAGATTATTCATCGTAGCGTCTTTACTCATAAAGGATGGCGCTGCTACATTTAGAGTATTTCCTATAAGAATATTGCCATTATTAAGTGGGATATCACCAGTGCCCCCAGTTGGTAGATCAATCCAATTTACGACGCCAGTAGTGCTTGTTGTCAATACCTGTGTATTTGCAGGGGCAGCAGCTGCGGGAGCAATATCTACAGTTGCAATAGTCCCATTTACAATATTAACAGATTGTACTGAATTATTAGCGAGCTTGGCATTCGTGACAGCATTATTGGCTAATTCTACAGTACCAATACCCCCTACGGAAACATCCAAGGTTAATGGAATTGTGTTACCATTTCCATTAAGAATTAAGGTGCCATCAGAGCTTCCAATAACTTCATTACAAATGGAATTATTTGGTTCCTCACTTACTATGGTTTGTGCTGAGCCCCCAACGACATTATCTACATAAACTTTTACAGCATTCTGTGTAGGGTATAAAACGTTAGAATTTCCTAAGGCTACATTATTAGATTTATTGGCTAAGTTTTCTTTGAGTGCCAAACCTGTATTTAATGCGACATCGGTAGCTAAAGCGCTCAAATTTGCCGTGGTGGGGTTTCCATTTTGGATATTGATGGTAAGCTGTTCATTGGCCAAAGTTGCCGTACCTAAATTCTGATTATCCGAACTAACATAGGTTGTAAGGTCAATAGGTGTGCCACCTTCTTCTAATGTTAATATGTTATTTACAAGTGATAATTGCTGATCATCAGAACCTACCAGATTACTTAAATCTACAGTGGCTCCTACAGGGGTTGCAGATTGGCTGATGCTTAAGGTATTTGTTAATTTGGTGAAGGTTAAATCAATAAGCTCATTAGTGTCATCAGTATCTTGATCGTCTGCAATATGTGCTTCGATTAATGCGGTGTTGTTAGAGATGTTTAATTGTACACCCTCGGTAAGTACTAATGGATTGGCAGGTGTGCCACTTCCGGTAATGGTTATTTCATCTCCTACTGCACCCATAAGGTCGCCTGCATCTCCCCAACGTACAATTCCGTTTTCATCGGTCGTCAATACTTGACCCGGAATAAAGTTAGCCATGTCGGTTGGCGCAATACTACCATCTCGTATTTCATCTGAACCTACTGCATTCTGGCGTATTTCACTAGAACCTACAGATTCTGCCGCTAATTTATCTTGGGTAATACTATTGTCTTGTATGTCGTCTGGCCCAATGCCACCATCTACTATATTATCGCCAAGAATACCGTCTTTAGCAATTTCTAAGTTATAACCACTTTCAGTTTGGGTAATTTCAATAGTAGCTCTATTGTTGATTATAGGGTCATTGGTTATGGTGAAATTGACTGCATCGCACAGATTTATCCATTGTGTGCCATCATAATAATTAATACACTCGGTGTCGGTATTATATACTATACCGCCTCTTTGTGGTGTTATAGCTTCCATTTCTATAGCGCTTACCCGAGTTATCACCAGAACTTTTGAGCTACTTTCTAATTCTAATACCGATGCAGGGTCTATGTTTTGGGGGTTATCACCTATTTTTATTTGCCCAAATACGCTTGGTATTGTGAGCATTGTAAATAAAATAAAGAAAATTATAGCTTTCATACTAAGCGATTTATGACCTTAAAAAGGGAGGTTAACAAAAATAGTATTATCTTATTATTTAGCTTTATTTATAAGTTGAAATAGTATGCTAATAGGTTAAAGAACATTAAAGTTCGTTGAAAGGATTTGAAATCATTAACCCAATGAGTACATATTTTTGTACCAATCTAGAATATAAGTTGTTTTAAGAAATTAACAAAAGTTTATTGACGTGTTTTTTTTTATCATGTTGACATATCTTTACTTTATATTCTGAATGCCTTATAATAGGGATTTTCTTAGCTCAAAATTAAATAAATGACCAAAAATTTACTTTTTTTAATCGTATTATTTACATCCATAACTGGTTTTTCACAAGATGATGAAAGACGACTTTTATTAGGTTCTGTTATCTATATGAATGTTGCTGTACCAAATGAAAACGTAATTAATTCCACTTCTGAAAGGGCAACTATTACCAATGACCAAGGACATTTTAAAATTAATGTTAAACTAGGTGATCAGTTGGTGTTTACTGCTGTCAACTATAATATAAAAGTGGTTACCATCACCGAAGAAATTTTAGCCAATAATCGTTTAGTTGTTGAAGTAAATGAAAAGGTTACTGAATTAGACGAAGTGGTTATTACGCCAGATCAACAAGAGCGTTTTTTAAAATTAAAGAATGAAGAGTTTAAAGCCTATGAATATGAAATTGACCGTAGTACAGAAGTAGAGAACATAGCATTGTCTAAATCAGAAAGAGGAATGCAAGATGGCTTGAATTTCGTAAATATTTTCAGAGCAATTTTCAAGTCTCAGAACGAAACAGATGAACCTGGACCTAAATTAAAGGTAAGTGACGTTTTAAGACAAGTATACGATGATTCATTTTTTGTGGTTGATTTAGCGATTCCTCAAGATAGAATAGATGAGTTCTTAATATATTGTGATACCAGAATGCCAGCACAATCTTTACTTAAGAAAGAAAACGAGTTTCAGCTCATTGATGCCTTGGTTACTAACAGCAAATTGTTTCTGAAGGGGGTAGATGAGGAGTAGTCTCCTAATTTTTCTTTTATTATCTAGCGTTGCAGTTGTAGCTCAGATTGGTGAGTCTAAAAATTTAGAAGGTAGAGTCTATAGCGATGATGGCGATGTAGCCGCCACGCATGTTTTAAATTTAACAACGAAGCGTGCTACCATTACCGATGTTAACGGGTTTTTTACGATTACTGTTCATCTTTTGGATACCTTAGAATTTTCTGCAATTCAATACAAAAAGAAGATGGTTGTAATTTCAACTTCTATATTAGAAAGTAAGTTGGTATCCATTGGTTTAGAAGAAGCTTTAACTGTGTTAGACGAGGTTACGGTAACCCCTTATAATCTTAGTGGTGACCTTATTAAAGATTTAACTACTTTAGAATTAGACCCAATTGTTACAGCATCTACCTTAGGCTTGCCCAACGCATACGTTAAAATACCAACAAAGGCAGAACGAGAACTTAGCGCTGCTACCGCCAACCCTATTATGAGTTTTGACCCTTTAATAAACGCTATAACCGGTCGTACTAAAATGTTGAAGCAGCGTGTTGAAAGAAATAAACTGTACGATCGAACAGAGCGCGTACGCCATTTTTATGAAGATAGTATATACCAAAAAGATTTAGGAATACCGTTAGAGAAAATAGATGATTTTCTCTATTTCTGTGAAGTAGATCCTAGGTTTCAAGAGATAGTTGACACCCATGACCAGATTAAAATTTGGGACTATTTTCTTCAGAAGAGTATAATTTATAGAAAAAATAACTTCTTAGATTAGTAATTAAATTTGGCATATGCTTTGCAAAGAGGTATTTAAACAAGACAATATGAAATTTTTTAGAATATCAATGTTAGTAATCCTTTTGCCGCTATTTGCTTTCGCAGGAGCGCATAAATTCTATATCAGCGTTACCAATGTTGATTATTCTGAAAAAGACCAATCGGTGCAAATCATAACACGCGTTTTTATTGATGATATAAATGCAGTTTTGAAAGAGCGTTACAATATATCTTCGAAACTAGGCACTGACAGCGAATCATCTGTTGATAAAGAATATTTAGAAAAATATATTCGTACGAAGTTTTTAGTAGAAATTAATGGTGAAACCGTTAAATATGATTTTATAGGCAAGAAGTACGATACTGATATGCTAATTTGTTATTTGGAAGTACCTAATATTCCACTAAAAAGTTTAAAGCAAATAGGTGTTGAAAATGAGATACTCACCGATATTTATGATGATCAACAAAATGTGGTTCATTTTAATATTAACGGGAAGAAAAAAAG
>CAXBIJ010000228.1:0-6351 GCA_963975675.1 uncultured Maribacter sp.
TCACTTTCTACAATGCAACTTTCATCAGCCATAACAGGTAAAACACTATGGTGCATAACTTCTTCCATACCAGACCAATCATCAGCTTTAAGTGGCTGTTCTAAAAATTCAACACCAAGTTCTTTCAAAAGAGGAGCATTAAATATGGTTTCTTGGGCGGTCCATGCGCAATTGGCATCTATTCTGAAAATAGCATCGGTATGATTTCTAAGTTCTCGTACAATGGCTACATCATCGGCTGTACCTAACTTAATTTTATAAATGGGCCATGGCATTTCTTGCATTTTGGCCAACATCATATCAATAGAGGCAATACCAATGGTGTAATTTGTCATGGGGTAATTTTCGATGTTTGTACCCCAAATTTCATATAAAGGTTTCCCTAATAGTTTTCCATAAAGGTCGTGGGCAGCCAAATCTAAAGCACAAATAGCAAAGTTTGATAAGCCTTTACTCATTAAGAAAGCATGAAAAACTTCTGGCGTTGTAAATTCGAACTTTTCAATTTCTTTTGAGATGGCCTCAATTTCATCCATCATACTTTCGACGGTGATCTTGTAATATGGATTCGAAGTTGCTTCACCGAACCCAGTTTGACCGTTTAATGTTAAGGAAGCAATCATAGTGTCTTGAAAATCATGTGATTCTCTTGAGATACTAAAGGTGTGCTTCAATGGTAATGTATATTTCTTTAAATGTACTTGCATGGTACTAATATACATATTAGGGTTAGACTAAAAAATGAAAACCCACTGATAATTCAGTGGGTTTTCAAAGTTGAGTTGATTGATGAGTTTTAATACTTGTGCACGCTACCTGAAACCGATTTGTTCTTCTGTACCAAAGGGTTGCCTTTGTATGATATATTGCCACCACTAGAAGCTTCAGCGGTTAGATTTTCGGAAACATCAATACTTATATTTGCACCGCTACTGGCATCTGCATTACAAGATAAGGTTTGTAGTTCGTTTGCTTTAATATTAGCACCACTACTACCATCTACATATACTTCTTTAGCTGTACCTACGAGTGAAATGTTTGCGCCGCTACTTGCGTCGATTTCCATATTTGTTACCTTAACATTGGCATCAATAATAGCACCGCTACTTGCATCGACTTTTAATTTATCGGCCTGTATCATGTTTTCTGCAGTTAGATGAGAACCGCTAGAAGCCATTAGGCCAGAAACTTTAGGCATGGTAACATACACCTTTTTTGTAGCTCTACCGATATTCTCTATAGCATGAATTTTTAACTTACCGTTTCTAATATCGGTACCTATCAAATCCATGATATTTTCGTCTGCTTCAACTGATATGTCAAAATCAGAACCTTGGGTTACAAAAACATCAATACCTTCAGATGCCGATACTTCTGTAAACTCTTCAGTAATTTCTCGAGTTTCTTCAACGACTACGCCGTTTCCTTTTTCTCCTGTGCCGAAATCTCCGAAGTTAATGTCAAAGCCACAAGAGGTGAGCAAAAGGGCGAGAACAAGTGCGATTGTAATTCTTACTAGTGTTGTCATGATTGTTTGTTTTTTAGATTGATGTAAAATTGATTGTTTTATGTTGTTTCTACGATTAATAATTACTCAATTGTAGATTATGGTATATGAACTGTAATTAGTTGATACTATCATTAGCGTTGATTTTTACGCCATTCTCATCTAATTTCATTTTAAAGGATTCACCATTATCGTTGACATCGATATCAATACCGTTTTCATTGATTTTTATTTTACCTTTTTCTCCTTTACCGTTAATGTTAATATGAATTCCATTGCCATTAATATTAATTCGATTTTCTTCCATGTCGTCATCCTTCTCATTCATAGATTCAGGACAGTCTAGGCATTGTAATTCACCATTATCGGCCATTTTCCAAGTATACCCTTCAAGATTATCGACATCCTTATCAGTAGTCATGGTAGTAATCCAATTTCTACTACTAGCCTGCTCATAGGTAAGAATAGTACCCACCGGAAGAAATATATTCACACGAACTTCTTGATCCTTAAACTTCGGTCCTTGAGTTGTTAGATAGTCATTCAAAGAAATAACATTGCCTTTAACATCATACTCATATATAATCTGTTCAGCTATAATTTTTGCTTCTCTATTCGATGGCCCGTCAGCTTCTCTACGTACTTGAATGCGAACTAAAGAGTCTTGAGATTTACGAATACGGAATCTAACATCATCAGATACTAAAACCTTATTACCATCTTCATCATAAGAAATAAAGGTATCACCCATGTGCATGTCTTTTTCATAGTCAAACTCGTCGGTCGTTACTATTTTAATAGCAAGGGTATCTGAAAGAATGACATTCGTGATTTCATTTTCTACAGAAGTACTACCTGTGTAGGCATGAGAAGCAGCTTCTCTAATACCAAAGACGATTAAAAGAATTATAGATAATAACCAAAGACCCAAAAGTGAGAATTTTGCAATATTACCGATAGACTTCAAGTTGTTGACCAATATTTTTAATCCTAAGTACATTAAGAAGAAAAACGGAATGCCAACAGCAAAAAAAGCTAATAACGATACTACCCAAATTGGTAGGTTTGTAGAATTAACTACATTATAGAAATCGATACCAGGTACATGAATAACGTCAAGTATACCTACGGTGAATAGACCAACGAACAATCCTATTAAGGTCGAAGCTCCTATAATTACCAATATAATACCTATGAATTTGCCAAATATTCTAAAGAGAAACATAACAATATCTCCAAAGGTGTCAAAGATAGTTTTACCTCCTTTTTTGACGGTATTGCCTACTTTTTCATAGTCAACACTTTTTACACGATCCGCAACGTCTTCAAAACCCTCTTTAACCTTACGTTCTATATTGCTGATATTCACGGTTTCACCGCTCATATCTAATTTTTGGGACGTTGTCTTCGCTTCAGGAATTAGGATCCATAATAATCCGTAGATAAATATGAAACCACCCCAAGTGAAAATGGTCAAGAAAATCCAAAGTAAGCGTATCCATAAAGGATCAATGCCAAAGTAATGCGCTAAACCAGAAGAAACTCCTGCAACGTATTTCTTCTCTGTATCTCTATAAAGTTTTTTAACTCTATCCTTTCTAGAAGAAGTTCTTGCTTTTGGTTCATCTTCAAAGATGTCCTCATCAACCATGTAATCTTCTGGTTGCCCCATAATGGTAATAACTTCATCTACCTCTTTTTGAGTGATTACTTGTCTTTCATTTTCTAACTTTTCATAGAAAAGTTCGGCAATTCGAGCTTCTATATCGGCAATGATTTCATCACTACCTGGTGTATTGGCAAATGATCGTTTAACCGATTCTAAATACTTGCCCATTTTATTATATGCCTCTTCGTCTATATGGAAGAGCATGTTTGCTAAATTTATATTTACTGTCTTGTTCATGATTAGCTGTTTTTTGTGTTGGTTACCAGGTTGGTGGCTTTTCTCAATTCATCCCAAGTGGTATCTAATTCTTTAAGAAAAAGTTTACCAGTCTCGGTTAGTGTATAGTATTTTCTTGGCGGTCCAGAGGTCGATTCTTCCCAACGGTAGTTTAGAAGACCTGCATTCTTTAACCGTGTAAGTAGTGGGTAAATAGTACCTTCAACTACTAGCATTTTTGCATCTTTTAGCGTCTCCAAAATTTCAGAAGCATATTTATCGTGTCCGTTTAAGATGGACAGGATGCAATACTCCAAAACCCCTTTTCGCATTTGCGCTTTTGTGTTTTCTACATTCATAATGTCTTTTTGCTTTTTATGCAGTCCCCTTTGTGGAGGGGTTTGCTCCATGGTGTCTGTTGTCTGCATAGATTAACTGTTCGTTTTTTGTTTGATGAATAAACATCCTGATTGATTTTTGATTGATTAATAAACTCTAAAGGGTGTGATGAATACCCCATTTTTAATGTAAACTGATTACTCGGCTCATAAGCCACTTATTTTCGGTCTTTTTCCAGATAACAATAAATTTTGTTGGCTTCGATATGGCATTAGGTTCTTGATTATTATAAAATTTGTGCATTCCAATTTGTACGGCACCAAAATCTTTAATGGGATGAACCTCTACACTCTCTTCTAGTAAGGTTCGTGTTACTTTACCACAGATGTTTTTCTCTATGCTTTTTAAAAGCTCAGCTTTATCTGTTGCTAAACCACCCATATCATGATAAAACTCAATATCCTCATCGTAGAATTCACTTTGTGTTTTCATATCGCACTCATTATACGCCGTGAAATAGGTTTTATCTAATTTCATAATGGTATCGTAAAGTGCTTTGTCTTCTGCATCTTGACCATTAATGGTATCTGAGACCAATACAAGAGTTAGGGCTAGTATAATTTTGAACACGCTCATTATTTAATGAATTTAATAGTTAATGGATATTCGAAATGTTCGCCTTCATTTGTTTTAATAGTAGCTAAAATGGTATAGACAATATTAACGATGAATAAGGCTGATTGGGCAAGGCCAAGAACTGCAACGGGTATCATCCAAGGGCCAAAAAAATCGTCACTGTTAAAATGAAAGTCACCAAAATTGAAACTCTGTAGGTTTGAAAAACCAAAGTGATCAAAGTCAAAAATATTCGGAATTAACCCACCTAAGAAAAATGGTATGCTAATCATACCTACAAGTATTGAGTAGAGTAGAAGGCTAATTTGAAAATTTAAGGCCTGCTTGCCATTGTGATCTACAAATTCATATTTCTTCTTATTGGCTGTCCATAAAACAAGTGGTAGGATGAAATTACCGAAGGGAATAAAGAATTTTGAAAACGTACTCGCATGAATAAGTGCAGAGAGGTTTCTTTCGTGTTTAGTTACTGATTCTGTCATGATTGATTCGTTGTTGATGATGATTGTTTTAATACTATGCAAAAGCCAATTACTTTGATAACCTATTAACTTCCTATGCAAATATATGGCTAAAAAAAGGTACTATGTTACGCATAGTACTATTATTTAACATTAATTTAACATTTTACTATACTGTTATTATTAGCTACATTTATCGAAATAAATAGATAATATGGCTGTAACCGCTAGTAAATTCAATATGTATTCCTTTTTAAAACTACCCGCTGCATGGTGGTGTGGGGTGCGATTAAGAACAATAGATAAAAATAAGGCTGTCGTGACCGTACGGCATAGGTGGATTAATCAGAATCCGTTTAATTCGATGTTTTGGGCGGTACAAGGTATGGCTGCAGAATTGTCAACAGGTGCTATGATGATTGACCAAATAGAGGCATCGGGAAAGAAAATATCGATGTTGGTGGCTAATAACAAAGCTAATTTCTCTAAAAAAGCTACAGGTAAAATCACGTTTACATGTGAAGATGGGCATTTGATTAAAGAGGCATTAGATAAAACTATCGCAACAGGTGAAGGGCAAACTATTTGGATGAAATCTGTCGGAATTAATGAAGATGGAGTAGTGGTAAGTACTTTTGATTTTGAGTGGACGGTGCGATTGAGAAAGTAATTCGCGAAAAGCTTTCTTAATCATTAATATCAATTGAATTTATTAAGAGATACTTCTTATGTGCTTCATAACAAAAGATTGTTTTAGAAAATATCTTAATTAATTGTAACAATTTGCATACTCCTTACAACTAATAGATATCAATCAATATAATTTAAGAAATGAATGCACACGAAATAGACTACGAGATATTCGGCGAAGAAATGCAATATGTAGAAATAGAGCTAGATCCTCAAGAGGCAGTTGTTGCTGAGGCTGGTAGCTTTATGATGATGGACACCGATATAAAAATGAATACCATTTTTGGTGATGGTAGTAATCAAGATAATAGTGTTTTAGGTAAAATATTCTCTGCAGGTAAACGTATGCTAACTGGTGAGAGTCTTTTTATGACTGCTTTTTTAAATATTGGTCAGGGTAAGAAAAAAGTGAGTTTTGCATCGCCATACCCCGGAAAAATTCTACCTATAGATTTATCTGAAATGGGTGGTCGTTTTACTTGTCAGAAGGACGCTTTCTTATGTGCAGCAAAAGGAGTATCGATTGGTATTGAGTTTTCAAAGAAATTAGGACGTGGACTTTTTGGAGGAGAAGGTTTTATCATGCAAAAATTAGAGGGTGATGGCATGACCTTTATTCATGCGGGCGGAACTTTAGCTAAAAAAACATTAGGCCCAGGAGAAGTTCTAAAAGTCGATACAGGATGTATTGTTGGGTTCACAAAAGATGTTGATTATGATATTGAATTTGTAGGAGGGATTCGAAATACAGTTTTTGGTGGTGAAGGATTGTTCTTTGCAACCTTACGAGGTCCAGGTACGGTATATATTCAATCATTGCCTTTCAGTCGTTT
>CAXBIJ010000229.1:0-6169 GCA_963975675.1 uncultured Maribacter sp.
GTACGGTGCCAGATGCACATATTAAAGGAAAAACCCATCAGCCATTTATGTTGGTGACAGACCTTTCTTTACGTATGGATCCAGCTTATGAAAAAATTTCTAGAAATTTTTTAGAAAATCCAGATGAGTTTAAAGATGCATATGCACGTGCTTGGTTTAAGTTAACTCACCGTGATATGGGCCCTGTAGATCGTTACTTAGGACCAGAAGTACCAAAAGAAGAATTATTATGGCAAGATCCTGTGCCTAGCGTAGATTTTGAATTGGTCAACGATAATGATATTCAAGAATTAAAGAAAAGTATATTATCTTCTGGATTATCTACTTCAGAATTAGTATCTGCTGCATGGGCTTCGGCATCCACTTTTAGAGGATCTGATAAACGTGGCGGCGCAAATGGTGGCCGTGTTCGTTTAGCTCCTCAGAAAGATTGGAAGGTAAATAATCCTGTTCAATTGGCTAAAGTTACTAATACATTAGAAAAAATTCAGAAAGAGTTCAACGATAAACAAACGGGCAATAAGAAAGTTTCATTTGCAGATTTAATTGTTTTAGCTGGTTCTGCCGCTATTGAAAACGCTGCTAAAGCTGCTGGGTATACCGCACAAGTTGGTTTTAAAGCAGGGCGTACCGATGCAACTCAAAAAATGACTGATATTGAAGCTTTTGATGCCTTAGAACCTGTAGCAGATGGATTCAGAAACTTTACAAAACAGAAATTTTCAGTTAAGGCGGAAGAACTTTTAGTTGATCGAGCAAACCTATTAACATTAACCGCTGCTGAAATGACTGTCTTGGTTGGCGGTCTACGTGTATTAGGCGCAAATTATGATGGATCTGCTAATGGTGTATTTACCGATAAACCTGGTATGTTAACCAACGATTTCTTTGTTCATTTATTAGATATGTCGACAACGTGGAAAGCTAGTTCTGCAGACGATACTTTATTTGAAGGTAGCAACCGTAAAACAGGGAAGGTAAAATGGAGAGGTACAAGAGTAGATTTAATATTTGGTTCTAATTCCGAATTGCGTGCATTAGCAGAGGTATACGGAACTGAAGACGCAAAACAAAAATTTGTACGTGATTTTGTGAAGGCGTGGACCAAGGTTATGAATCTAGATCGTTTTGATATTTAATTTTAAAGTAAACTTAACCCCGAATATAAAAGGCAGCTCTTAAGAGCTGCCTTTTTGTTTAAAAAAAAGTTTAGAAATCATAGCTACCTAATTAATTGTTTGGCCAAAAGTCAACAAGTTGTGGTCGGGGTCTAATAAAGAAAATTCCATTTGCCCCCACGGCCTTACCCCTAACTTACCATTGGGGTGAATAGGCACATTATTATTTAATAACACTTGGTATATTGTTTCAATGTCGTTAGTTCGAATATAAACTTGACCATAATTTTCTTTTGGATTAAGAGCTTCAAAAAGGAAAAAATGTATTTGTATGTTATCTTTTTCTAGCATTAAATACTCAGGATATTCATTACTTCCGTATTCTGTGAATCCTAAGAAATCGATGTAGTAGTTCTTTGTTTTCGCCTTGTTTCGCATGGGCAATTTTGGCTGTATAGAAACTAACATTGCTTTGATTAATTTTATTAATATTCTGATTTAAAGATTACCTTAAAGATAGAATTTTGAAGTTAATATAACATTTAGCACTTTTGAACAATTCCAAATATTTGGCTATAGTCGTTTTTATGATATTATTTACGGGTATTAGTGTAACAATTGCCTATGAAATACTACTAATAACAAGAAGGTATTTAGTATCTTATCAGTATTAACTATAAACTTAAAAACTATGGGCTCATTTATTTGGATTCCGATTGTGATTTTGGTGATTTTCACTATTCTATCGGGAGTATTTATTGTAAAACAGCAGACGGCTGTTTTAATTGAAACCTTTGGAAAATTCACCAGTGTAAGACAATCTGGCATTCAATTTAAAATTCCTTTCGTACAACGTATATCAGCTCGAATCGGGTTAAAAATTCAACAACTGGATGTAATTATTGAAACTAAAACGCTTGACGATGTTTTTGTAAAGCTAAAAGTATCGGTACAATATGTTGTGATAAAAGAGAAAGTGTATGATGCATTTTACAAATTGGAATATCCACATGAACAGATTACTTCTTATGTATTTGATGTGGTTAGGGCAGAAGTGCCTAAAATGAAATTGGACGATGTTTTTGTTAAGAAAGATGATATTGCAATAGCGGTAAAATCAGAATTGCAAGAGGCCATGTTAGATTATGGTTTTGATATCATAAAGACATTGGTTACTGATATTGACCCAGACGCTCAGGTTAAAGAAGCCATGAACCGTATTAATGCATCTGAACGGCAAAAAACCGCTGCTCAATTTGAGGGAGATGCTGCTCGTATTTTAATAGTAGAGAAGGCTAAGGCAGAAGCAGAGAGTAAAAGACTACAAGGGCAAGGTATCGCAGACCAGCGAAGAGAGATAGCACGCGGATTAGAAGAATCTGTTGAAGTGTTGAATAAAGTTGGAATAAATTCTCAAGAAGCTTCAGCGTTAATTGTAGTAACCCAACATTATGATACGTTACAAAGTATTGGCGAGGCGACCAATACAAATTTAATTCTATTACCTAATTCACCTCAAGCGGGTAGTGATATGTTAAATAATATGGTGGCTAGTTTTACCGCTAGTAATATGATTGGCGAAAGCATGAAAAAAACGAACAAACCAGCTATTAAAAAGTAATATTTACAAAAGTGTAAAAGTTGATAAAACCCAAAAACATCTCAGTTTTTGGGTTTTTTTGATGAATTTATATGGAGTTCTAAAAAGCTAAACTCAAATATGACCCCTTTCGTTTTTAACGGTCATCAAACAAGCCTTTATAGCGATAGAACAATCTACCAAATTAATTATACCATTCCGTCTAATACATAAAAAAGCCCTTAGACACAATGTCTAAGGGCTTTTTTATAGTGCCATTTTCAATAGCATTTAACTTATATAATAAGCAATACCTATACTATGATTTATCTTGAATTTTTGCCCAAGAATCACGTAAACCTACAGTTCTATTAAAAACTAGATTTTCACTGGTAGTATCTGGATCTACACAGAAATATCCAATTCGTTGAAATTGAAAACGCTCTCCTGGTTGTGCATTTTTAAGAGCAGGCTCTACATACCCTGTAATTACACTCAAAGAATCTGGATTAATAAAATCTAGAAAATCTTTGTCTTTGTGCGTATCAGGACTTTCATCTGTAAAAAGACGGTCGTATAATCGAATCTCTGTTGGTACAGCATGAGCTATTGAAACCCAATGCAATGTTCCTTTTACCTTACGCAAACTTTCTTCTGTACCGCTACCACTCTTACTTTTAGTATCATAAGTACATTGTACTTCAGTAACATTCCCATCGGTATCTTTTGTGCAACTCTCTGCTTTAATGATATACCCATTCTTTAATCGTACCTCACTGCCTAATTTTAAACGGAAGAATTTTTTATTTGCAGCTTCTTTAAAATCTTCTTGCTCTATATATATTTCTCTAGAAAATGGCACTTGGCGAGTTCCGGCAGTATCATCTTCAGGCGAATTTTCAGCTTCTAACCATTCGGTCTCACCTTCAGGATAATTTGTAATTACGAGTTTTAAAGGATTTAAAACACCCATTACTCTATGAGTAGTCTTATTCAAATGCTCTCTAATATTAAATTCAAGAAGCGAAACATCGATAAGGTTATCTCGTTTTGCAATACCTATAGTATCAACAAAATTACGAATTGACTCTGGCGTATATCCTCTCCTGCGTAAACCAGAAATGGTTGGCATTCTAGGATCATCCCATCCGGTAACATAGCCTTGTTCAACTAATTGTAACAGTTTACGTTTACTAACTACAGTATGACTTAGGTTACGACGAGCAAATTCTCGTTGCTTTGGGCGCATTCTATTAGGCTCGTATACTTGGTCTAAAAACCAATTGTACAATTCACGGTGCATAGCAAATTCTAATGTACAGAACGAATGCGAAACTTGCTCAATATAATCGCTTTCGCCATGTGTCCAGTCATACATTGGATAAATACACCAATCGGTATTTGTACGATGGTGGGCTTTATGTAGTATGCGATACATAATAGGATCTCGCATTAACATATTTGAAGAGGCCATATCTATCTTAGCTCTTAAAACATGAGTTCCTTCTTGAAACTCTCCGTTTTTCATTTTTTCAAAAAGCTCAAGATTTTCTTTTACCGACCTATTTCTGTTTGGGCTATTCACTCCTGGTTCTGTAGGTGATCCTTTTTGAGAAGCCATTTCTTCAGAAGACTGATTATCTACATAAGCCTTATCATCTTTAATCAAAAGTACTGCCCAATCGTAAAGTTGTTGGAAATAATCAGACGCATACCGTTCGGTATCCCACTTAAACCCTAGCCATTCCACATCTTTTTTGATGGCGTCTACATATTCTTGCTCCTCTTTTGTAGGGTTGGTATCGTCAAATCTAAGATTAACAGGTGCATTATATCGTAGACCTAATCCGAAGTTTAGGCAAATAGAACTGGCATGACCAATATGTAAATAGCCATTAGGTTCAGGGGGAAATCGAAAACGAAGTTCTTCTTTGGTATACCCATTTACCAAGTCTTCTTCTACAATTTGCTCAATAAAATTTAAAGACTTTGGTGTCTCGCTCATGTCATTATATTTCAGTCTACAAAAGTAGCAAAATTGCCTTAAATGGAGGGTTTAAATTAAACACACCTTATATAAAATGCGTTTCACAACAGAAATCTTCCTTCCGACAACATTAAATTCCAGTTTGTCGGATTAAATAACATATTTGTCTATGGATTGATGGAATAGTGAAATTTTTTATTAACCATCTTTTCAACCGTAGTGGCCCCATAACTACAAATACTTATGAAAACCTTGACCAAAAAATCAATTTTTAGCGCGTTAGTAATGCTTTTCAGTGTCATTCAATTATCGGCACAAGCAATAGTAATCAATGCACCCGAACCGGCTGACAATCCAAATTTGTCAGGAAGCACTCCTTGGTCCGCCATTTGTGCTGGTAATGGTGGATTCAATGAATACTATGTTAACATCAGTTGGATAGGAACCGCAAATGTCGGTAACGAGTTTATTCTTGAACTGTCTGATGCAAATGGAAGTTTCGCTAACGCACAAACACTCAAGACAATTACTGATAAGAATACGGTAAAAGATTTTGACACAAGCTTTCCTGTCCCTACCGATACTCGTGGTCAAGGATATAAAATGCGTGTACGAAGCACTGACCCTGTAAAGATTGGTTCAGAATCATCGGCATATAATATGTATTATATGGATGTTACAACTAATTTAAATATTAGCGAAATTGGTGATGGTGTTCCTCCTGGGAGTGTTTGTAGCACTAGTGCTATTACTCTTCAAGTTGACAATATCGCAAATCCTGAAACCTATCAATATATTTGGTTTAGAAGTGGTACTGAACTTACAGGAGAGAAAGGTCATACTTTGAATGTAACTCAAACAGGTATGTATAACGTGTATGTTGATTATGGACCTACTTGTACCGGTTCAGGAAATACCGATTCAAATATTGTTGATGTTAACATTGGAGGCACTGGAGCAGGAATTGCTATTAATACTCCAACGAAAACATCTCTTTGTAGTACCGACACAGAAGTGTTAAGTATAAATCAAACAAATGCTTCTTGGAACTATCAATGGTATAAAGATGGTACCGCAATTTTAGGTGCTATAGGAACAAGTTATACGGTTAATGCTGCAATTGCAGGATTCGAAGCTGATTATGCTGTTGAAATTGCTGGCACAGGAATATGTAATGAACTATCAGATGTTGTCACTATAACGAATGCCGAGCAGTATACAGTAACTGTTGACAATGAATTGAACATGGTTCTTTTACCTACACAAAATCATACACTAACCGTTAGTACGACTGCAAATACACCAAGTTATAAATGGTTTAGAAATACTATCGAAATAACCGGTGAAACAAATAGTTCTTTAACTATTTCTGAAGATGGGGAATATTATGTAGAGGTTACCCAAACGGGTGGCGCTTGTTCTGTCTCGTCCAAAAACTCAGACATTATCACCGTCGTATCTCCCCCTTCATTCGAGATTACTACA
>CAXBIJ010000230.1:0-6124 GCA_963975675.1 uncultured Maribacter sp.
AATCCACCGCCGAATCCACCACCGCCAAAGCTTCCGCCTCCGCTATTGCCACCAAATCCGCCAGAGCCATTTGAGCGGCCCATATTGCTAAGTATAATCATCTCCCACGGGCTTAAGCCACCACGTCTTCCACCTCGACCATTGTTATTGCCATCTTTTCTATTCCAAAGAATAAATAAAATGACTATGAAAATAATAAAAGGTAAAATAGAAGACATAGGAAAACCTTCATTACTGTCGAAAGTTCGGTCTTCTTGAAATTCTCCATTCAGGACTTGAAAAATAACATCAGATCCTTTATCCAGGCCGCCATAAAAATTACCGGTTCTAAACTCTGGCAGAATAATATTTTCAATAATTCTTTTCGAAAGAGCATCAGTTAACGAGCCTTCAACACCATAGCCTGTGCTAATGGCGATTTTTCTATCATCTTGTGCTAATAGGATTAAAATGCCATTGTCCTTTCCTTCTTGGCCAATACCCCATATTTGTCCCCAGTTGGCGCCGAGATAATTAATATCCTCACCTTTGGTTGTAGAGATTATAGTAATTACTATTTGTGTAGAAGTACTGTCAGAATATCTAACCAACTTTTGGCTTAACGCATTCTTTTGTTGCTCGCTTAGTAGATTGGTATAGTCATAAACACTTGTTTGTAGCGCTGGCTTTTCAGGAATCTCAAATTGACTCCAAACAGGTTTGCACCAAAGAAAAAGTAGTATAAGGCTAACCTTTAGATATCTCATTGCTTAATTCGTTGGTGTCGTTTGAATGCCATGGAAAATGACTGTTCAATTCTTTGCCGGCTTTTAATACACCAGCTATTATGCCCTCGTTGTATGCCCCGTTAATAAAATGGCTTTGAATGGTGTCTTTAGTAGTTTGCCAGAAATCTGCAGGCACTACTTTGTCAATTCCCTTATCGCCGCAAATAACAAACTTTCTATCATTTACGGCCACATAGATGAGAACCCCATTTTCTTGCTTAGTATTATCCATCTTTAGTAAGTGGAAAACTTCTTGAGCACGTTTGTAATGATCTTTTTGAGTATGCGCTTCTATGTGCACTCTAATTTCACCAGAAGTATTTTTTTCAGCTTTTAAAATAGCGTCAACTATTTCTTGCTCTTCTGTTGCGGTCAAAAAATCTTCTACTTTGGACATCGGCGAATCAATCAAATTCAAAATTCACATCTGGTGCATTTTCAGAACCTACATCAGCTTTGTAATATGCCAATTCATTAAAGTTTAAGAAGCCTGCCAGTATTGAATTCGGGAATTTTTTTATGTGTAAATTGTAAGGTTCAACTGTTGCATTGAATCTGTCTCTGGCTACATTAATTCGATTTTCAGTACCTTCTAATTGTGATTGAAGTTCGAGAAAATTTTGATTAGCTTTTAGTTCAGGGTAGCGTTCTACGGTTACCAATAATTTGCTTAATGCGCTGCTAAGTCCGCTTTGTGCTTGATTGAATTGTGCTAATTGTTCTGGAGTAATATTTGAAGGGTCAATAGTGACAGAAGTAGCTTTTGCTCTTGCTTCGATTACATCGGTCAATGTTCCTCTTTCAAAATCGGCTGCACCCTGTACGGTTTTTACCAAATTACCAATTAGGTCATTTCTACGCTGATAGGTACTTTCTACATTGGCCCAACTTTTAGTGGAAGTTTCTTTTAATGCTACGGCTGTATTGTTGAAGCCTACGCCCCATTGGTATAGCCCAAATGCGATGACTGCAATTACTATTAATGCAATAATTCCTTTTTTCATAATGGTTATGTTATAATTGGTCTTTAATTTTATTTAGTTCAGCTTTTACACGTTCTAATTTTTGAATAATATCAAAATTTGAAAGTGTTTTCTGTTTTTCTTCTTTAAGATGTAATTTGGCGCCATCAAGGGTAAATCCTCTTTCTTTTACCAAATGGTAAATAAGCTGAAGATTTTTAATGTCTTGGGGTGTAAATTTTCTATTACCCTTTGCATTTTTTTTAGGCTGAAGCACATCGAATTCTTTCTCCCAAAACCGAATTAATGAGGCGTTGACTCCAAAAGCACGAGCTACTTCGCCGATGCCATAATATCTTTTTTCTGGAAGTTCTATTTGCATTAATCCAATGATTGGTTTTCTTGATTAGCGAATTTCAACATGTTCTCAAATTCTTCTGGAGATAAACTGCCATAGTAGAAATTGATTGGGTTGATTCTGTCATTATCTTTCCATACCTCATAATGTAAGTGAGGAGCTTCTGAACGACCTGTACTTCCTACAAAGCCAATTAAATCACCACGCTTCACTTTTTGACCAGTTTTCACGTTGTATTCACTTAAATGACCATAAAGGCTTAAATATCCGTAACCATGTTCAATTCGTATATGCTTGCCATATCCTGATGAGTTGTTATCAGCACGAGTTATTTTTCCATCACCTGCAGCATAAATGGGTGTGCCTTTCGGTGCAGTAAAGTCCATTCCGTAGTGCATCTTTCTTGCTTTGGTGAAAGGATCCGACCTCCAACCATAACCAGAAGCCATACGAGTAAGGTCTTCGTTATTAATTGGTTGAATTGCAGGAATAGACATTAATAATTTTTCTTTTTCTTCGGCCAATTTTGTAATCTCATCTAAGGATTTAGATTGTATAGCCATTTGTTTTTTAATAATATCTAGCCTTTTTGTGGTAGACACTATCATTTCTGAATTGTTGAAGCCTTCTAGTGATTTGTATCTATTAATACCTCCAAATCCTGCTTTTCGTTGTTCGTCTGGTATTGGGTTTGCTTCAAAATATAGTCGGTAGATATTGTTGTCGCGTTCTTCAATATTTCCTAGTACCTCCTCGATTTGGGCCATTTTTTTATTCAATAGTTCATATTGAAGTTCGTAATTTTTTACTTCACGAGATAGGGACAGCTCCCTAGGGGTATTTACAAGGTTGGTGTTTAAAAGAAGAATAAGTGCTAAAAATCCAAAAAGGCATGATCCCAAAATAAAGAAAGTTATATTTCTATAACGCTTAGATTTTTGGGGTTCTATTTTACGGTACGACAGGGTGTCTGGGTCGTAATAGTATTTTACCTTAGACATGAATGTTATTTATCCTATTTTTGTTATTTAATTTTAAGGGAACAAACAAATATAAAAATAGTTTTATATAAACCGTTAAAATTTGTAAAAGCTTAGCATTTTAGATGAATTCCAAGGATACAAGAACCCAATTTCTGAATTTTTTCAAAAGTAAAGGACATAAAATCGTTCCTTCTGCACCAATGGTCATAAAAGATGACCCTACCCTACTTTTTACAAATGCGGGTATGAACCAGTTTAAAGAATACTTTTTAGGCATTAGTCAATCTAAAAATACAAGGGTGGTTGATACACAAAAATGTTTAAGGGTAAGTGGAAAGCACAATGATTTAGAAGAAGTAGGTAAAGATACTTACCACCATACCATGTTCGAAATGTTGGGCAACTGGAGCTTTGGTGATTACTTTAAAGAAGAAGCTATTACATGGGCTTGGGAATTATTGACAGAAGTTTTAAAAATCGATAAAGAAAGTCTTTATGTTTCCGTATTTGAAGGAAGTGAAGATGCCGATAAATTAGAAAAAGACCATGAAGCTTATGCTTTATGGAAAAAAATTGTTCCTGTTGATAGGATTATCATGGGGAATAAAAAGGATAATTTCTGGGAGATGGGTGATCAAGGTCCGTGTGGGCCATGTTCTGAAATTCATGTAGATATACGTTCAAAAGAAGAGAAGGCTAAAGTTTCTGGCGCTAGTTTAGTAAATCAAGACCATCCTCAAGTTGTAGAGATTTGGAATTTGGTTTTTATGCAATATAACCGAAAAGCTAATGGTTCATTAGAAAGCTTACCTGCTAAACACGTTGATACGGGTATGGGTTTCGAACGCCTTTGTATGGTTTTACAGGGTGTACAATCTAATTACGATACAGATATTTTTACGCCATTAATTCGTGAGATTGAAACGATAACCAATTCTGATTATGGTAAAAATGAAGAAGTTGATATAGCAATACGCGTTATTAGTGATCATATGCGCGCGGTTTCTTTTTCTATTGCCGATGGCCAATTACCTAGTAATACAGGTGCAGGTTATGTGATAAGAAGAATATTGAGAAGGGCAGTACGTTACGGATTCACGTTTTTGAATACGAAAGAGCCATTTATGTATCGTTTGGTAAATGTGCTTACCGATTCTTTAGGCGATGCGTATCCAGAATTGAAAGAACAAAAGCAATTAATTGAGAATGTAATAAAAGAGGAAGAGTTTTCTTTCTTAAAAACACTTGATCAAGGGTTGGTTTTACTTGATACCATTATAACAAAAACTAAAGGTAAAACGGTTGATGGTGGTAAGGCATTTGAATTATATGATACTTTCGGATTTCCTATAGATTTAACAGCATTGATTTTAAGCGAAAAAGGATTTGATTTAGATGAAGCTGGTTTTGATAAAGCAATGCAGCAGCAAAAGAATAGGTCTAAATCTGCGTCTGTTGTTTCAAAACAGGATTGGGAAATTTTAGTAGATGACAACGAACAAGAATTTGTGGGTTATGATTTACTTGATGTTGAGGTGAAGATTACCAAGTATCGTAAAATTGTTTCTAAAAAAGAAGGAACTCAATTTCAGATGGTCTTTAATCTTACCCCGTTTTATGCCGAAGGTGGTGGTCAGGTAGGGGATAAGGGCTATTTAGAAGACACACATGGCGATGTTGTGTATATTACCGATACAAAAAAAGAGAATAACGAAATCATTCATTTCGCTAAGAACTTACCTAAGCATTTAGGCGAGAGCTTTAAAGCGATAGTAGATAAAAAGCAACGTAGTAGAACAGAGTCGAATCATACGGCAACACATTTGCTACATCAAGCATTACGTGAAATTTTAGGGAAGCATGTTGAGCAAAAAGGCTCTTCGGTGCACTCTAAATATTTACGTTTCGATTTTTCTCATTTTGCTAAACTTACTTCTAAGGAAATACGCGACGTTGAAAATTTTGTAAATGCACGAATTGAAGGGCAATTGCAATTGCAGGAGCAGCGAAATGTGCCAATGAAAGATGCTTTAGAAGCAGGTGCGATGGCATTATTTGGTGAAAAATATGGTGATGCCGTTCGTACAATAAGATTCGGCCAGTCTATAGAGCTATGTGGTGGAACCCATGTTAAAAATACGGGTGATATTTGGCAGTTTAAAATTAAGTCAGAAGGTGCGGTAGCTGCGGGTATTAGAAGAATTGAAGCTATAACAGGCGATGCAGTGAAAGATTTTCATTTAGATAATGATAAGCTTTTATCTAAAATAAAAGATGTCTTAGGAAATTCTCAAGATCCAGTTAAAAGTGTGGTTGGTTTGCAAGATGAAAATAGCAATCTTAAAAAGCAAGTCGCTGAATTGTTGAAAGACAAGGCAAAGAATCTTAAAGGTGATTTGTTACAGGAGCTTCAAGAAGTGAACGGGGTGCAGTTTCTTGCCAAGCATATCGATTTGGATGCAGGTGGAGTTAAAGACCTATGTTTTGAAATGGGCAATAACAAGGACAACCTTTTTCTGCTTTTTGGAACGGAACAAAATGGTAAAGCTTTATTGTCTTGCTACGTATCAAAAGAACTTGTGGCTTCTAAGGGATTAAATGCCGGTACTATAGTAAGGGAATTAGGTAAATTTATACAAGGTGGTGGCGGTGGCCAGCCTTTCTTTGGAACGGCAGGTGGTAAGAATCCTGAGGGTATCAGTGAAGCCTTAGATAAAGCCAAGGAGTATTTGCAATAATACTTATTTGTTCTGATGTTATAAATACATGAAGATTGGTTCTTTGTGCTGTAATCCTTTTAAATAAAAATTTAAGACTATCTTCAAAATGTGGATAGAAAAACTTCATTTTTAAATTTGAAGAAGCAATATAACTTGATAATTTTATGAAAAAGTATTTAATTATTTTACTGGGTGTTGCTTCATGTAATTTGGCAACCAAAGACCAAAATAGTACAGAGGTTTCTGAAGTTATAGCACTTACTTCTGCCGATTCAATGCGAATTAAAGGTTTTATTCAAAAAGCATTCAACACACCATTACATTCTTTAGAACA
>CAXBIJ010000231.1:0-6114 GCA_963975675.1 uncultured Maribacter sp.
CATCAGCCGCAGACATAAAGCTTCTACCTTCATCAGCAGAACGAGCATCTAATGACCTGAACATATTACGCAACAAATCTGATGCTGCAGCAGGTTCTAAAATAACTGTGTATTTACCAGGCTCAATTGCCTTTGCTTCTCTCGACATAACTGCCTTATCGATTGCCGTTTTTGATGCTTCGTCAGCATTAAACTTTGAAACGTCATTAAAATCTCTAGAAACCCAACCAGAACCTGTACCATCATTCGTTCTCATGGTAACGGTAAAATCAGTATTGGTAGATTTATTATATGCAAAAAGTCCTTTTGAATTGATCATTGCGCTAAAACCTGCAGAATCATTAAAAAAACCAGCTGCAGTAACATCTTGCGCTGCTGCCGGTATAATACCACTGCTGGCTACCTTTGCTCTGTACTCTGGTGTTATGTTCGCCGTTGCCTCACTATAACTAATAGATTCATCGTAAGTCTGTGGACCAAGCGGTTCCATAAACTCAGGATTTTCTGGAGATAGATTTGCCAGTTCCTCTGCTCTTCTAACCACCTTTTCTAATGATGCATCATCAAACTCATCAATCGTAGCAGTTCCAGATTTTTTTCCAAAACTGGATTGTACCGCCAAACTTTGAGTAGAACTGTATCCTGATGTAGATACCGTGTTTCTAGCATACCTGATATTACCGCTATTTGAACCATTTAAATTAATTTCACAGGTATCGGCCTTGGAAAAACTTAAGGCTTTTTCCAGAATTTTTTTTGCTTCCTCTTTAGTATATATTGCCATTGTTACTCTATTTTTTTGGGTGAACCTAATTAAATGGTTCTACCTGTGTTAATTACGTTTACATCATTAAACCTTGCAGTAGAACTACCATGAGATACGGCACTTGCTTGAGAAGGCTGACCTTTTCCATCAAAGAAAGTTCCGAAAACACGGTAATCACTTTCATCGCAAATCTTAACACATGAATTCCAAAATTCTTGAGTATTAGATTGGTAGGCTACATCTTCAAGCATACCGACAATCTCTCCATTCTTTATTTCATAGAAAACCGTACCGCCAAATTGGAAGTTGTATCGTTGTTGATCAATGGAATATGACCCACGACCTGCAATGTAAATACCTTTTTCAACATCTTTAATCATTTCAGAAATAGAGTATTTGTCTTTTCCTGGTTCTAGTGAAACATTGGGCATACGTTGAAATTGGACATCTTCCCAACTTTGTGCATAACAACAACCATGAGATTCATTTTGGTCAATCATATGCACTTGATCACGAATAGCTTGGAAATTTGTTAGAATACCGTTTCGCACCAAATCCCACTTTTTAGTTTTCACACCTTCATCATCATAACCCACAGCACCTAACGAACCAACTTGAGTTTTATCGGCTACAAGGTTTACAACATCACTACCGTATTTAAAGTTTCCTGATTTTAATTTATCTAAGGTTGCAAAACTTGTACCTGCGTAATTGGCCTCATAGCCTAATACACGATCCAATTCAAGCGGATGCCCTACAGATTCATGAATGGTCAAGCCTAAATGATTTGGCTCCAAAACTAAATCGTACTTACCAGCATCAACCGATTTTGCAGTTAATTTCTCTTTTGCTTGTTTTGCTGCAATAGTGGCATCTTCTACCATGTCGTAGCTATTTCTATAAAGTCGTAAACCTGCTGGACCATCAAGTTTTTCAGATTCTAGACCGTCCAAATATTCATACCCCATACCTACAGGCGCACTCATATTCTCTCTGGTCTTAAAGTTACCTTTAGCTTTATCAATTGCAGTTACTCTGAAAGTTGGCCACAGACGGTGAATATCTTGGTCAATATATGAACCGTCGGTAGATGCAAAATATTTCTGTTCATTTACCATGAACAAAGCAGAGTTTACATAATCTGCTCCATTGTCTAAGGCTGCGGCATTAGCCGTCAATAATAAATCTACTTTTTCAGAAACTGGTACTTCTTTAAAATCTTTTGTAATCGGTGTTTTCCAAGAGACTTCACCATATGCATTTACAGGTGCCAGTTTAACTGGGTCCGTTTGTATTTTCGAATTTGCCTTTGCAATTGCCACTGCTTGTTCAGTTGCCTTTTTAATTCCGTCTTCAGTAACACTGTTGGTGGATGAAAAACCCCAAGTGCCGTTTGCTATAACACGAATACCAATACCAAAAGATTCTGTATTGACTACATTTTGTACTTTATCTTCCCTAGTGAACACGTATTGATTTAGATACCTTCCTATTCTAGCATCCGCATAGGTAGCACCTAAAGATTTAGCTGTGTTCAATGCAACATCTGCCATTCTCTTTTTCACCAAAGCATCCATACCCGGTTCAAGTAAAGCCTCCGTCGGGATATCATTTCCTAGCAATAATGATGGCATCATTAATGCTCCGGCGCCCAACCCGGCGTACTGTACAAAATCTCTTCTTTTCATCTGTTCGTTTTAAATTGGTTCTTTAAAGTTAGATACATCTAGTGTGCATCTTACCTTTATATATAAAGCGCTTATGAATCTTCAATTCATAAAAACTTGCTGTACTTATTATTTTAGCTCTTACGAGAATACGGCTATAATTAGCGCTATTATCAAATCATATTAATAGATAGATTTAACAACCTCAATTCTAGTTCTCTAAAAATAGACAGGGTTTTGTAACAATTATGTTAACCTTAACTTAAAATATAATTTAAAGTAATGTTTTGCAGAGTAATTTAAAAATAAGTTGCTCCTTTAATATAATTCTGCAACTGACCAAAATCATATTCTACTCTCCAAATCATGGTTAATTTTATACTACTATTAAATTATTAGCCATGAGAAGAAATTTGGATGAAAAAGAATGTAAAGTTTTGCTTGAACAAAACTACATAGGGAGATTGGCGTATATCTCAGGTGGATTTCCTCATATTGTACCCATAACTTATTTCTACAATTCAAAAACAAATACCATTACCAGCTATTCTTCAGAAGGACATAAAATAAAAGAAATGCGTAAAAATAGTTCCGTATGCATGGCTGCAGATGAAATAGCATCTATCACAAATTGGAAATCTGTTTTGGTTCAAGGCACTTATGAAGAACTCTCAAGTATCGATGCAAAACATAAGTTACATGAGTTTTCAGAAGGGGTGAAAAAAGTGATTCATGAAAATTATGGTGAGCATCCAAAATATATAAGTGAGTTTTCAGCTAAAATAAATGCTGAAGATGCACCCATTGTTTTTCGTATTCATGTTAACGAATTGACAGGTAAGATTCGAAATAGTAGGAACTAAATCTAAATGACAATAAATCGTTAACTAAAGATTAAAAAAAGCTCCCCTTAATTATGAGAGCTTTTTTATTTTGTCTAATTACTTTCAAGTAAGAATCGTTTTTCAAAACTGTTTCTTAATATTTTTCGTGCTTTAGCTAATACATTTTCAACTTCCGCGAATGTTGTATCTCTCATATTTGCAATCTCTTTGGTTGTAAACCCTTCATTAGCAAATAGCTCAAAAACTGTTCGCATCGGTAAATCCATTTTATTAAGCACTAATTGCATATGTCTTTCAATTCGTTCCTTATTCAACGAAGCATCTAATTTCTCTGCAAGTTCTTTTTCTTCATCTGTTATAAACACATGGTCTAACGAATAATTTCCTTTATCATAAGAATTATCATCTAGCTCTTCAAGCATTACGAAATCTCCGTCACCATCAGTGCTATAATTTTCCTCCATAGCGTCCCATTCAGGCTTAGAATAGTTATCAATATTATCAAAAAAGACATGGTCAAACTCTTCCTCTATTAAACTATCTTCTAACAATTCGTCTACTCTTTTAAAAAGAAAAGCATGTAGAGCATTTTCACTTTTTATCTCATTCATATGCTCATAGACTTCAATAAATAACTGATCTGTAAAATCATTCGGATTAAACATATCCTTATTCAGTTTCCCATTTGCTACTGCACTATTTAATCTTTTGGCTACATACCGATAAATTTTCGGTAGAATTTTGAAAAGTTCTCTATTAAAAGATTCTTGATTATCCTCGCTTTTAAACGATACTAATCTAGAATACGTTTCTTTCATTATTATTCGAACATCATTAATTGCTGATTCCATAATTCTAAAATTAAAGGATTACTACTATAATAAATGTGCAACATTATTCATATAAATACTATGATAAATATCAGTATATTCAAGAGGTTTTTGGTATACTTTGGTGATTATTATACACGTTACATTACGCCCAAAATCGGCATATTAATTTTAGTTTATGAATACTCCTTCAGATTTTGGAATTTCTGGCCTTACCGATATAGAAGTTGCTAACTCGCGAGAAAAACATGGTACAAATACCTTTAATTTCAAAAAAGAAAATAGCTTTTTAGATGCCCTTAAGAGTATCGCCAAAGAGCCTATGGTATTGCTGTTATTAGTCGCTTCTTCAATATATTTCATTACCGGTAATTGGGGAGATGGTATATTCTTAGCGTCGGCCATTATACTTGTAGGATCCATATCGCTATACCAAGATTCTAGAAGTAGAAAAGCGCTTGAAAATCTTAAAAATCTTACTCACCCAAAAAGTAAAGTAATTCGAAATAGTAAGGTGGTAGAAATTGATAGTCAAAAATTGGTTATTGGCGATTACCTTATGGTAGAAGAAGGAAGTACCATCTCGGCCGATGGAACCATTGTACACTCCAATGATTTTTCGATTGATGAATCTATTTTGACTGGAGAATCGCTGTCGATTTATAAGGGCTCTAAAAGTTCAGACAATTCGATTTTTACTGGTACTACGGTAGCCAGCGGATTGGCAATTGCTCAAATTACGGCCATTGGAAATCTAACCAAACTTGGGAAAATAGGAAAGAGTCTTGAAAATATTAACGAGGAAAAAACACCATTAGAACTAAAAATTTCAAATTTTGTAAAGTTGATGTCCATTTGGGGAGGCATGGTTTTTTTACTGGTTTGGGTCATCAATTACATACGGTCAGGAATAGTGCTAGATAGTCTGTTGAAGGCTTTGACGCTAGCGATGAGTATTCTGCCAGAAGAGATTCCTGTTGCTTTCACCACTTTTATGGCATTAGGAGCTTGGCGACTAATGAAAATGGGCATTGTGGTAAAACAGATGAAAACGGTAGAAACATTGGGTAGTGCTACAGTTATTTGTACAGATAAAACAGGAACCATTACACAGAACAAAATGGTCTTAGCCAAGCTGTTTACTTTAGAATCAGGAAAAGTTGTAAATGCTGATGATAACTTAGAAAGTAATGAAAAAGACTTAGTTACTATGGCCATGTGGGCAAGTGAGCCTATACCCTTTGACCCTATGGAGATTGCGCTACACAAGGCATACGGAAAACTAAGTACTATAGACGAACGCCCTAACTACACGATGATACATGAATATCCGTTAGGAGGTAAACCACCTATGATGACCCATCTATTTAAAAGTTCAGAGGGAAATCTTATTATAGCTGCAAAAGGGGCACCTGAAGCCCTCATTGCTGTATCTACTATAACATCATTAGAAATAGATAAACTTCAAGAAATTATATATAGTTTAGGTAAAGAAGGGTATCGCTTATTAGCGGTAGGCAAGGCAGTATTTACCGGAAAAGAATATCCTAAGCATCAGCAAGATTTTAAATTCGATTTTAAAGGTATCGTCGCCTTTTACGACCCACCAAAAGAAAATATACCACACGTACTTAAAGACTTTGAAAAAGCAGGAATACAAGTGAAATTGGTTACTGGTGACAATGCTAATACCGCAATGGCTATTGCAAAGCAAATTAACTTTAAAGGTTATGAAAAGTCTATGTCTGGCGATGAGTTAATGCAATTAACCGATGCCGAATTACAAGAGAAAGTAAAAGACATTAATGTCTTTTCAAGAATGTTTCCTGATGCGAAACTGAGAATCGTAAATGCGCTTAAGAAAAATAATGAAGTTGTAGCGATGACTGGTGATGGTGTTAATGATGGGCCTGCACTAAAAGCCTCGCATATTGGTATTGCGATGGGCAAAAAAGGAACAGAAATAGCTAAGCAAGCCGCCTCATTAATTTTAGTCGATGATGATT
>CAXBIJ010000232.1:0-6068 GCA_963975675.1 uncultured Maribacter sp.
AACCTGTTGATGGTGTGTAGCTATTCGATGCCCCTAAATTCTGTTCGTTCAGAATATCGGTTCCGCCTTCTGTTGTTCCCAAAGACAAAATATAACCGGGCACACCAGTAACTTGTTCCCATCGAATAGTCGAATTCAATGGTACTAATTCAGAACCGTTTAATGGATTTAAAAGAGCAGGGCAGTCTTGCGCATTAATTTGAGAAAAAGAAATGAAAAATACCATAAAAGTTAATGGCATAGCCAAAATCTTTGGTAATGATATATTCCAATTCTTTTTCATAGCATGTTCGTAAACAATACAATATACTACAAAATGAAAATTTACCCTTTCGAAATTGTGTTAAATAGGACTAAAGACCAATCTATCAGTCGTATTATAGGTCTCGTTTTTTTAAGATAGCATAGGAGCCGTATATAAAAATTGATGTCCAAACCAAAACAATTAAAATTTCATACCAATGAATAGCATAGTCTAGGCTCAATTCTTCACCCATTTGATTTACGACAGATTGCACAGCGCCTAATCTCGAAAAAGGCTCTTTGATTAGGTTGAACATAGCTTGTAATGGAAAAAAGCCCATGATAGCATCTGTAGTTTCACTATCAAATAATTTCCAACGAATAAGACCTCTAAAAATGCCTTCGAAAACTTGCCATAGAATTAAAAATCCCAAAGCGAAAGCAGACCTTTTAACCAAAACTCCTAAGAATAAACAAAAGGAAAAGAACCCTGTTAGTTTTACGAAAAATGCTACTAAAAATTCTAAGTCAGTTAGAATAATTGAGATCTCATTATAATCTGAATATGCCAGCCCCAAAATCAATGAAACCACAAAAACAAAAAGGGTAGAAATAAGAGAAAAGGAAATAACTGTCAAGAATTTTGAAAGTATAAACTCCTTTTTAGAGAGTCCGTCTATTAAGTTCTGTTTTATGGTCTTATTGCTGTATTCATTTGACATCATCGAAACGATTACAATCGCTAAGAATAGTTTAAAGAACGCTGTAATAAATGTATTAAAGTGCCATATGTATGGGAAATTAAATATTCCCTGATCTGCCAAATGAAATTGAATTGGGCCAATATCGAATTTAATGGCCGCAAATAATGCAATAGAAGTTAGCAGAGTGAAATATGAAATAATCAATATTTTACTTGCTCTATTATTCCAAAGTTTTATGAATTCTATGTGTAGTAATCGTATCATTGTCGGGTTGTTTTAAGCTTTTGCGTTTTTAGTCAGTTCTAAAAACTGCTCTTCTAGACTCTCTTTTCTTTTGACCAAATGAGAAACCACTATACCGTTTTCAAACAATAGTTTATTCAACTTTTGGGCATCTAATTCAGTATTTAGAAAGGCTGTGAGTAAACCATTTTCTATTTTTATTTCACCGAAATGTTCATTCCCTTTTAGAAAAGAATGTAAAGTATCTATATCAGAAGTTTTGAGTTCAAAAAAGCCAAAGCTGGCTTTTAAACTATCAACTCTGCCAGAATATAATTTCTCTCCTTTTCTTAATATTACAACGTGGGTGCATACTTTTTCAACTTCATCTAATAAATGTGAGGCTAATAAAATTGTAGTTCCTTTTGCTGCAATGGTCTTAATGATTTCACGTATTTGATGAATACCTTGAGGGTCAAGCCCATTGGTAGGTTCATCAAGAATCAATATTTCTGGGTCATTTAATAAGGCAGAAGCAATGGCTAAGCGTTGCTTCATTCCTAATGAATATGTTTTAAACTTGCTATCTTTTCTCTCTAACAGCCCAACTAACTCTAGCTTTTCTTCTATTTTATCTTCCTCAACGTCTTTAATTTTACAGACCAATTTTAAATTCTGTAAAGCCGTCATATAAGGGTAGAAGTTGGGGCGTTCAATTATGGCACCGACTTTTTTTAATGCTTCATGGGTTGAGGCTTGCCCATTAAACCATGAGAATTGACCACTGGTTTTATTGACGACATTTAAAACGATGCCAAGGGTAGTTGATTTGCCGCTACCGTTAGGACCAAGAATGCCATATACATTGCCTTTCTCAATAGTAAATGATAAATCTTTTACTGCTGTTAGGTACCCGAATTTTTTAGTAAGATTTTGTACTGTTAAAATATGGTCCAAAGTATGTTGGTGTTAATGATTGATATACCTAGTTGACGAAGAAAGCCTAACTTTGTTACAGCTAACATCATCAAATTTATTTCAACGCTATGTCAGATGAACGATTAATGTCTAAAAAGAAACCTGCATATCCTGTAAATCAGGCTTTAGATGACTATTTAGAACATTATAGTAGAAAAATAGAAATTCCTATATTTTATGATGACTTACTTCGTTTTTCAGGTTCTGTAGTCGTGTATGATAACAATGATGAAGATACCTTGTGGATTCGTGCGTATTATTCTGAATTCGATAGAAAGGAAATTGATGATAGCTTAAAAAAGGTCTATTCTATTTTACATTCGGATGGTAGCAATAATATTAACCAGTATTTAAATGTAGATGCCGTTGACTTTTGTACGTTCGGAAATTCTAAGCCTTTTAGAATTAAAATTCGAAATATTCTTAATGATAACTTCACGTATTTTTATGTTAAGAAAACAGATGCCTCTCGTATTTATGGGTTAGAATTAGAGCATATGTTGTCGCCTTATAATCTAAATTTTTTAGTGTATAAAGATACTTTGATTGAGGAGCATATAGCCGGTATACCTGGTGATGAGTTTATTAAAAATATGCTACCAAAATGCACTGAACCTGAAAAGGCACAATTGGCCAAGGAGTTTGTAAAGTTTAATGAGCGTTGTATGATTCGACTTTTAGGAGATATGCGATCCTATAATTATGTGATTGTGCCAACGCATGATTTTGATCATGTAGTGTATAAGATTAGAGCTATTGATTTTGATCAGCAATGTTTTGAAGGTAAATTGAAAGTATATCGACCGCAATTTTTTAAGGAAAACTATAAAATGGTAGAGTTGGTACGTAGTAAATTAAAGAGTGATTCAGTGGATCAGTATAAATTAGAGGAGCGCTCAATGGTGGCGAAACGAATTTTGAGTTCTGGAAATAGAATTAAAAAATTAAGGGCGATTTGTAAGACTGATGAAATTTCTACCCCTGAAAATATCGCAATGCTTAGAGAGCAAATAGAAGTACTTACGATGGATATGGATTTTCAAAGTTGCACTACGATGGGCCAAGTACTTGATTTAGCCTTAAATTTTGTAAGACGAAATTATGAGGATGTTAGTATGAAACAGATTATCGAGAATAATATAAAAATATAACGAGACCTAGAATTTTTTTTGGTGACCACTAGTTTAAAATAAAAAAGAGGATGAATATTTATTTCAACCTCTTTTTTTATTTGTCATCAAGCGAAATTGTTGCGCTTAGCTTTTTTGTTCTTTATTGAAGTACACGAGGTAATAATACATTTGTCTATCTTCATCCCAGCCTTTTTCAACAAATTTCTCTGCAGATTCTGGATTAATAAAATCCAACTTAATCTGTATGTTGGTGTCTAAATTAATAACGTTTTTTATTTTCTTTCGTGCGTCTGATACGGCCTTGTTTGCAATATCAAAATTAGAAACATCCTGAATACTATATTTCGGACCTTTTTCTGTTTTATAGTGTTTAAATTCTGGAATTAACTCGGGATTTTCCATTACTTCATTCAAAAACGTAGACTCTTCAAAAGAATCATTTTTTGCAAAATGGTTCACTGCACGGTTCATAAACAATACTTCTTGTTGTTTATCTTCAGCAGGTAACACCACATCTTTTGCAAAATTTTGACAGAATTTCAAGTAATTTTTAGTCTTGAAGTTATCATCAGATAAGGGGTCGACACCTAAGAAATTTTCTATCCAATATTTGGTATCATACTTGTTGCTGTCTACAGAAAGAACTTTATAGCCTTCCTCTTTATCTACATTGAAAATTAAACAACCCTTATCTAATTTGTTGATATTGATTCCTTGTTGTATTACAATATCTAGGTTGCTATCTTTTTCTTCAAACTGAATAAAATCGTGCTTTAATTCACTTTTAAAAATACCTATGGCATCAACTTTTTGGTTGTCTAATAATAGCCCTGTTAGGTAGGCAACATAAACTTCTCCACTTTTAATATGTGGGTGATTTGATTGCTCGAAAAGAAGTGATGCAATTTTTTTAGAATTTAAATGTGCTTTTGAAGTATCAGCGAAAACTTCACTTACTATTTTGTAAAGTTCGTTGAACTCAACATCAACTTTATTAGCAAGCTTATAATAGTTTTCTTCTTTTTCTCTAAAAGGCTTGAAAAAATACTCTTTTAATAAACCTGTGGTTTCATCGTTTAATCTGAATGGTTCTTCTGAAAGAAAAACACCTTCGTTTTTATTTTTATTGCCCACTCTATGTATAGAAATACTTTCAATTTGGGTAGCATATAAGTTAATCATAGAATGTTCTTTTTTATAGGATTGTTCTTAAAAGGGAATTCACAATGCAATAACTATCTACTAATTCCAATTTTCATCAAAATCTAAATCGTCATAGTTTTCAAAGGTATCGTCAAAATCAAAGGCACTATTTTCAGCTTCGAAGTTTTTTTCTGGTGGAGTTTCAGGTAATTCGCCAAATGAGAATAATACATTAGGATAAGTACGCCCATCTTCTTTTTCTTCGATATCGGCAAGTTCAACAAAAAATGTCCACATGTTCATGAAATCATAAACATAAATTAGTTTGGGATTGTCTTGAGTCATGATATCTTCTAAAAAAGATTCATTCATTAAACGAACATCTGAACCAGATTCACTCATATCAAAAAGAGCAATTTCATCTTCTTGTTGCCATTCATCATTACACGTATAAAAAGATGCCATTTCATTACCTAAAAAACCAAAAGCTTGGGTTATAGCATTATGAAAGTCTTCTAGGGAATTATGGGCTTCAATTTCTAAATCTCTGAAAATATCCTCCTCAGCGTCTAGAATTATACGAATCTTATAAATCATACCTTATTTTTTGCGGGAGGGCAAAGTTACGAAGTTTTGCTAATTTTTCTAGGCTTTAGTGCATCTAAAACAATGTAGAATTGTACCCCGAAAAGAATCGAGGCTAATACTAGGTGTAAAGGTTGACTAGCAAAGGGAAAATTTAGATAATTCATTGCTATTCCGGTAAGCACTACAACTAGTAATATAAAGAGAACCCAATAAATTTTAATATGACCTAAATTCAGTTTTGTTATTCTAAAAGCCAAAAAAGCATTCACTAAAATGACTAAAATAGAAAAAGACCTATGTATGTAAAATAATAATAATGGGTCTTTAAGCCATGAGCTTTTAGCATCATACCCATATACATCTATTTGCTCATCAATAAATTGTCGAACTTGTGTACCTATGATTATTTGAACGAGCGTGAGGCCAATTGCTAATATACTTAGGTTGAGGGTAAGACTATCAAAACGAATAAGTTTGTTTTCGGCATTCGCTAAATAAATTATATATAAAAGCATGGCTACAATGACTAAAGCCATAAGCATATGCACCGTAATCTTAGCGGGTTCTAAAACAGAATACACTACCGTTGCGCCTAACCAAGCTTGAAAAACCATGCCAAATACTACCAACCATGCTAAAATGGGTATTCGCTTTTTCTTTTTCCAAAATTTGATAGATGTTAAGGCAAGCAATAATGTAGCTAGACCTGCTAATGCACCGAAAAGCCTATTGATATATTCTATCCAGGTATGCCAAGGGTTAAAAATGGCATAGTCATGTTTCGTGTATAGTTCCCAATTGTCAGAATTGAAAGCGGCTTTTGTTGTGAATGTTTCTTTAGATATTTGTAAAGATTCATCTTTAATAATTACTTGGCCTTTTTCAAATAATCGATCTGGTTGCCATTTTAGCTCATCTTCATTTGTTGGCGGTATGTAATAACCAAAACATTTTGGCCAATCGGGGCAGCCCATTCCGCTACCTGTCATGCGTACAACGGCACCAGCAATGATTACTAAATAAACTAAGAATAGAGATGCTTTGGGAATTTTTCTAA
>CAXBIJ010000233.1:0-6045 GCA_963975675.1 uncultured Maribacter sp.
CTGGTAAAATTGTAGAGATTAGAAAAAACAATAACACAGATTCCTATTATTTAAACGATAAAGAATTAACACAATCTGAAATGGAAAACTTAAATTCTGATGAGAAATCAATTCTTAGATTCTATAAGATGGCAGACAGTCTTAATTTTGAAACTGAAATATTAGAAACCACAAGTGACGATGGCTTTGGTAATATTAAACAAATTAAATTCTTAAAAGATTCATCTAATACCAATCAAAGAAAATATTTGATTATCGAAAAGAGAGTAATAAAAACAAAAGAAGATTAGTATAAAATAAATTTAAAAAAAAAGTGGGTGATTATACCTCTATTGGTACGTATAAAATGGAGTAATTAATAATAAAAACTAGTAAGTCAAAAAACAAATCGTTTTGATCAATCAAAAAAAATCACACAGATTAAAAGCAATAAAGAGTTTAATAATTGTACCATTGCTAGCCTTCTTTCTATTAAGTTTCAATGAGAGTGAAGTTTATTCCAATAAAAATAAATCACAATACGATTCTGCTCAAAAGATTATAGAACTTCTTATAGATAAAAACACTTCAGATTCACAATTATTGAAAATTAAAGAAGATTTAGCGATAGAGAAATTCGATTTCTCCTATACTACGGTTAGAAATGAGGAAGGTGAAATAAAAAATATATCTATTGAAATTTCTGGTGGAAATAAAAAAAATGGAGAGGTAAGTAGCAGATATAAGTCTGTATCGGACAATGACACTATTGACCCAACATATATTTTAATAGATACTGACAAGAATAGTATATCATTTAGAAACTCAGATGTAAACAATAAAGTGACCAAAATAAAAAAGTCTACATCTGGGAACAATAAGCAAATTTCTATAAGTAGTTCTACTACCGAAGACTATGACTTTAAAATAGTAGAAAAAGAAGGCAACGGATTTATGTTTGTCACGAGTGATAGTAAACAAGAGCCTTTATTTTATATTAATGGAGAAAAAAGTGATTCTGACACCGTTAATAATTTAAATGAGGGCGATATTGAGACAATGCATGTCATAAAAGGAGACAAGGCTGTTGAAAAATATGGGAAAGATGCCAAGTATGGTGTAATTGAAATAATTACAAAAAAATAATCCACTATTAATCGCTTAGGTATTGACTTTAATTTAAATCCGGTGTTTCTATAACATCGGATTTTTTGATTTTAATGATGAAATAGCCTTTTTATTCAATTTTATGAATGAAAAGCCCCTTACAAATTAAAAAATACTCAAATATGTCCCTACAATTATTACATAATATAACTAATAAATGATTTTTTATTATAGTATAAAACTCTACTGTAGGCTTAGTGTTATAAATTGATATAAAAATTATTTATTAACTTACAGTTATGTAGTTGATTACACTAATTTAACAAGTTTTATTTGTTCTAAGGATTAAGTCCATATACCTTACATGAACAATTATTCATTCAACATTCAATCACTAAAGCCTTACAACATGATAGCCTTAATTAAACTTTTAGTAGTACTAATTTTAAGTTTTATAATTACACTTGTTTTGCATTAGGTGTAATTTGTTCTTAAATAGAGGAAATATTACGATTTAATCAATCGCTTTTTTATTTATGTACTTTTGTAATAAATAAAAACTTTGAAAAAAGAAATTTACAAACTACTTGCTAAGCTTAATAAAGCCCTTTTACCTTCCTATAGTAAGCAACGAATAGACCTGTCTAAAGCTAGTAAATTGCAAATGGCAATTATAGGTTGGCGCTATTTCGTTACCACTAAGGCACTTGATTAATATTTTAAAAGAGATTCTACTGAGTATTCATTAATTTTTGATGAGCCATTTAGGAAAGTAAGTTCAATTAAAAAATTACATTGTACAATTTCACCACCTAAACGTTCTATTAATTTGCATGCTGCATTTGCAGTACCTCCAGTAGCCAGCACATCATCATGTATAAGCACCTTATCGCCCTTTTCGATTGCGTCTATATGAATCTCAAGCGTATCTGTACCATATTCAAGATTATAAGTTTCACTAAGGGTGGTGGATGGCAGTTTTCCTGGTTTACGTATAGGCACAAAACCTGAATTAAGCTTATTTGCAAGCATAGGTCCAAAAATAAACCCCCTACTTTCCATACCAACAACCTTATCTATATTTTTGCCCGTTCAATAATTTAATAAGTTCATTAGTAGTTTCTTTTAATGCATCGGGGTTTTGCAACAACAAAGTTATATCCTTAAAAATTACTCCATCTTTAGGAAAATCAGGTACATCTCTAATTAAGCTTCTTAAATCCATTTAATATAGTGCTCTTAATTTTGTGGTAAATGTAAAAAGAAATATATTTGCACCCCGTTAAGGGAAATATTAAAAGGCCTCGTGGCGCAACTGAATAGCGCACTTGATTACGGCTCAAGAGGTTACTGGTTTGAATCCAGTCGAGGTCACAAGTTTAACTCACTAAAAGAGTCAAAACCCTGCAAATTTTATGATTTGCAGGGTTTGTTGGTTTTAAGCATATCATATGAATTGAATTAATTTGATATGATATGGTTACAAATCGACAGCAGAAATTTCAATCGACAGCAATTGCTGTCGATTGAATAATACTGGCAGCATTTTAAAAGGATAGTTGATTTGACTTTCGTCTCTAATGATTGTTTAATTAAAAGACGACAACTATGCGTACTACAAACACATTTTCAATCCTTTTTTGGATAACTCCATCAAGGGCCAAAAACCATTTAACTACCGTTTTTACAAGAATTACGGTTGACGGTAAAAGAGCTACTATAAGTCTTAAAGCAAAAGCAGACATTATGGAAAAGATTGCAACGTAATGGGCGAAGTTCTTTTATCTCGATATGAATTGTTCTTAAAAACTAACATAAAGACCCACGCCACGACAAATTTGAGTGCCCAAGAATTAGAAGATGTATATGGCAACAGAGTACCAAGCCGAATGCGCCAATTATTCAATTTGGTTGCTTTTGATGTAAATGCAAACGATAAAAGAAAGTTACCTCTTAATAAATATAAAAATCAAACAGTATGAAAATAGCAACCTTCAACATCCAGAATTTATTCCATAGAGATAAAAGTCTTATTGATAAACCAGTGGGGAAATGTCTGACGGATTGGATTCAAGAATTAGACCTCATCATGCGAAAGCCTGGTAAAACATACCTTGAGCAAGAACGCATAAAGAGTTATCGTTTCTACTTGGTTTTGAAAAGACCACTCCTCTACCCTATGCTGTTTTAAGACGAAAAGCAGGATTACTACACCTAAAAGGTATTTATCATTCTACTGAAACAAGAGCAGGGCATTTAACGAATTGGAACGGATGGATAGAACTTCAAACGAAACCTATACCCCCATCTGCAACCGATAACAAACAAAAGTAATAGCCGATGTTAATGCAGATATTTTACTACTTCAAGAAGTTGAGGATAGGGCTTCTTTGGAGGAATTCAACCAAAAAGTATTACCAAAATTTGACTGTAAACCATATGCTCATTCATTTGTGATACAAAGTAATGATATGAAAGGATTAGAAATGGCTATTCTACTACGTGAAGGCTACACATTACATGCAATTAAAACACATTTAATTGGCGGTTATAGTGATCTTTTCCAAAATCTTATTGAGTATGAAGTTAGTACCGTTATTTCAGAGAAAATACATATTCTGGCAACGCATCTAACTAAGCAAACTGAAAATCTTGATATAGCCCATACAATACGGAAGAGTCAGGTTGAAAACATATCCAGAATTTACAAAACACTAATCGCTCAAGGAAAAACCAATGTAATTATTGCAGGTACCTTTAACACCCCTTCATATTGCGATTCTTTAACTCCGTTATTTCAAAATACCGATGTAAAAGACATTACAAAACATTTCTCTTTTGAAGTTACAACAGACGAGGGGGACGATGCAACCTACTATCGTTTAGGTGCGTATAAGATGGGGGTAAACATAAAGCAGAAAGATTATTTATTGTTCTCTCCAGCGCTCTTTGAAAGAATGCAAGACAGCGGGTTAAATCGCAAAGCGATGTGGCCAATAAAAAAACCTCAATGGTCTATTTATAAAACTGTCACCAGTAAATTTAATGCTGCTAGTGAGCATCCCATAATTTGGGAGAAATTGAAACTTTAATGAGATGAAAAATTCAATTTTGATCTTCTTACTAAGGCAATCTTCTTTATTGAGACAAATCACATACATTATCATTCTAATTAGACTTTTATATTGAGCTACATTCAAAAGACCAACTCTAAATACATAAGTGTATTTAGTGTTGGTCCTTATATAATCTCAATCGACTGAATAATCAATCACTTAAATCCTTATTTATTGCTCTATAAACATTTAACCATTTGTCATTTAGTGCAATTTCCTTATCGATTAAACCTAATAAATAACTTTCTAAATCTTCTATCTCCTTGTTTTTTAATAATGATTCAATCCATGCTTTCTGTTTATCCGACATTAAGATTTTTAGGTTTCTATTCATAATGTTTATTTTATTGATTTAAACGCATTATACATTGCCGTATGAACTACATTACCATGATCATTATCTTTAATAATATCATAAGTAAGGTCCAATGATTTTTCAGGGTATAACCTATTCGTCAATCTTAGTTGTGCCATAAGTTTACCAATGGCCTTTAGAGAAAGGGGGTCCCGATTCCAAACTGCCATGTAAATTTTAGTTTTCGGTAATATATTAGCGGTGTTAGCAGTAACTAAAAAAGCATTGTCCCACCAGAGACTTGGACTTATTAGAATATAATTATCGAATAGTTCAGTTTCTGTAAGCAAAATTTCGGTAGCTAATAATCCCCCAAAAGCTTGACCGATAATTGTCCTTTGCCCATTGGTATTATATTCGTCAGTTATGAGAGGTAAGAGTTCCTTGGCTATAAAATCGATAAATTTGCCCGACTTTCCTGAAGTTGGAAAATGATTGATATCATCTTGATTCCTGCTTGGATATGTATAGTCCCTGTTTCTATCGACATTGACCACTCCCACAATAATCGATTCAGGCATTGTTTTTAATGTGGTTCCACTAAATTGCGCCAACCCAGAGATATATGTAAAACCATCGTCGATTGAACCGTCTAAAAGATAGATAACCGGATAAGTTTTGCTTTCATTCTTATCATATCCTAAGGGCAAGTAAACATTCAATATTCGAATTTCTTCAAGTTCTTCAGAATAAAATTCTAAAGTTTCACCCGTGGTAATTGATGTTTTAGTAAATGACTCTTGAGAAAATCCTAAAAAGCCAAAGAAAATCACAGCTATAAAGAGTATGTATTTTTTCATTTTATATTTCTTTTAGATTATTGTTTTTAGATTACACCAAACACTTTTTTTTAAATTGTAAGTAACCAAACCCTGCAGAGATCGGTTGCTAACTTTGAATAAAAATGATGTTCGATTTACAATCTATTTTATTTGCCAAAATTAATCAGTAATCAAATACCATAACAGATTCAGTTTTTGTATATTTGACCAGTACAGATTTAATTTAAACAGTATGAAAAATGCAAACGGCACTTTTCTGTATATGAAAATTGCGAATAGTATCGAACGTCAAATTATTGATGGGATTCTTAAATTAGGAGATAAGCTACCGTCAATAAGGGTATTGCATAAAGAGTATGGGGTAAGTGTTAGTACCGTGCAAGAGGCTTATTACTATTTAGAATCTAAAAGTTTAATCTCCTCTAGACCGAAATCTGGGTATTTCGTTATACACGATAAAAATTGCATTCTTAGAAGCCCTAAAACGACCAATCCGCCACAAGAAAAAGTTTCGAAAGACGCCTGTGATCTTTTTTCCGATTTTTATCAAAACACCCGTCGTCAAGGGGTAATTAACTTTGCTTGGGCACTACCGGCTCCAGAATTCTTACCCGTTGCTAAACTCAAAAAATCTCTTCATGAAACAATAAGGGAAGCTGCGGATGGAGGCACTAACTATGACACAATAGAAGGAAGTGTTGATTTA
>CAXBIJ010000234.1:0-6035 GCA_963975675.1 uncultured Maribacter sp.
TTATCAAAGTTACGTTCAAACATAAAAATTATAATGTTCTAAATGAAGCGGCAGATTGGTTTGCGGGTGCATTGCGTTCTAATTTTGGAGGCACTGTATTGGGTCCGGAATATCCACCGGTAGCTCGAATTCGAAATCAGTATTTGAAGCATATCGTGGTAAAGGTTCAAAAAGTACAATCCTTAGCTCAAACAAAAGCCAACATTAGACGTATAGAGAAATCATTTAAAGCTGTTGCAATGTATAGAAGTGTTAGAGTAATTTATAACGTTGACCATATATAATAAAAAAGACCGCTAATTAGCGGTCTTTTTTGAAAGTAAAATTATATCATATATTATACGTTACTAAGCGCTTCGGCTAGTTCTGTTTTTTTATTTCTACTTAATGGTATTGATCTACCACTGACTTCAACATTTTTACTGTTGAATTTCTCAACCTTCTCAAGGTTAATGATGTAAGATTTATGTATTCTTAAAAACTTATCTTCAGGCAATTGCTTTTCAAAAGATTTCATTGTTGATAAGATTACGATATTAGCTTCATCAGTTACTAATTTTATATAGTCACCAAGTGCTTCAATCCACTTAATATCATTTAAAATAACCTTTCTTTTCTTAAGGTTACTCTTTACGAAAATATGCTCCTCATCTTCATTAACTCGGTGCAATTGTTCGTAATTGGCAACAGCTCTTTTAACAGATGCATCAAAACGTGCCATAGTAATCGGTTTATGTAAATAATCCGTTACATCATAGTCAAATGCTTTGAGTGCATAATCTGGTTTCCCGGTAATTAAAATTACCTGAGGACTGTTTTCTAATGATTCGAGTAGGTCGAATCCTGTGATGATTGGCATTTCAACATCAAGAAATATAAGATCTATCTCATGGTTCTTGATTCCATTTTTAGCTTCAATAGCGTTACTGTATTCTGCTACCATAGTTAAATTTGGATGATTGTTTACCAACTTTGCAACGGCCATCCTTTGCATGGATGAATCGTCAACGATGATACTTCTTAACTTCATAAGGGCTGATTTGTGGGGTTAAATCATCGACAAAGAACCGAAAAAACATGCTGAACTGCAACAAAAGATGTGAACAATGCATAGTTGATCGTGTATTTGGTAATGATGATATGATTAAGATTTGGTCTATTTTTAATGTTGTTACCATCTAATAACGAAGAATATTCGCATTTCTTATAATTATTTTAAAATAATCTCTATTTTTGCACTCCTTAAAACAAATATAATATGAACCATTACGAAACTGTTTTCATTTTGAATCCCGTTCTATCAGATGTACAGATAGAGGAAACAGTTAAGAAATTCGAGGATTTCTTAATTAACAATGGCGCCAAAATGGTAGCTAAAGAGAATTGGGGGCTAAAGAAATTGGCCTACCCAATCCAAAACAAGAAGAGTGGATTTTACCACTTGTTCGAATTCACTAACACTGGTGAGGTGGTTACACCTTACGAACAGGAGTTTAGAAGAGATGAACGTGTTATGCGTTTCTTGACCGTTAAATTGGACAAGCACGCTATCTCATGGGCAGAAAGAAGAAGAACAAGAAACAAAAAAACCGCTAAAGCTTAAGTATTATGGCAACATTACAACAACAGGCAAAAGGAAAGAAAGATGGAGAGATCAGGTATCTAACTCCATTGAACATTGAAACCAACACTAAAAAGAAGTATTGTCGTTTTAAAAAGTCCGGTATTAAATACGTAGACTATAAGGATGCAGATTTTTTATTGAAGTTGGTAAACGAGCAAGGTAAATTGTTACCAAGACGACTTACAGGAACTTCATTGAAGTATCAAAGAAAAGTAGCCCAAGCGGTAAAAAGAGCTCGTCATTTGGCATTAATGCCATATGTTGCTGATTTATTAAAATAATAAGAAAAGAATCATGGAGCTTATATTAAAAGAAGACGTACAAAATTTAGGTTTTAAAGACGATGTGGTTAATGTTAAGAACGGATACGGAAGAAACTTCCTTATTCCTCAAGGCTTAGCGGCAATGGCTACTATATCTGCTAAAAAAGTTTTAGCTGAAAACTTAAAGCAAAGAGCACATAAAGAGAAAAAAGTTGTTGATGCCGCTAAGAAAACTGAAGAGGCATTAAAAGCTTTAGAATTAAAAATCACTGCTAAGACAGGTGCTGGCGATAAATTATTCGGTTCAGTAACTAATGGTGATTTGGCTGAGACTTTAGCTAAAGAAGGTCATGCTATTGACAAAAAATTCATTAGTATTTTAGGTGGTGCAGTTAAAAGAACTGGCCCTTACAATGCGCAAATCAGATTACACCGTGAGGTTATAGTTGATTTTGGATTTGAAGTAATTGCAGAACAAAAATAATTAATTTCTCTAGTTAATAAGTTTTAAAAGAGCTATGCGCGCATAGCTCTTTTTTTATTGCTACTTTAGAGGGATAACTGATAACTAACGCAAAACTAATTCTCATGAAAAACAAACTACTTTTTCAATTTCTGTGTCTATTTTTTGTAGGTGCAGTTTATGGTCAGGTTACAACCTCAAATATTAGGGGTTACGTAGAAGATGATCAAAATAAACCACTTTTTGGAGCAAATATTGTTGCCATACATACCCCTACCGGTACAAAATATGGTTCGATAACCAATGAAGACGGTAGGTTTAACCTATTGAATTTACGTGTTGGTGGACCTTATGAAATTGAAATCTCTTATGTAGGTTTCAAAACTCACCTTTTAAATGATGTTTATTTATCATTAGGTCAAACTTTCAATATCGATGCTAATCTTGCAGGAGAAAGTCAGGCCTTGGATGAAGTAGTAGTAGTATCAGATAGGTCAGGTACATTTAGTAGTGACCGCACAGGTGCTGAAACAAGTGTTGGAAGAAGAGAATTAACCAAATTACCTACAATATCGCGTTCTGCTCAAGATTTTACCCGATTAGAGCCTACAGCAAGTGGTAATTCTTTTGGTGGTAGAAATGATCAATTTAATAATTTTTCTTTGGATGGTGCAATTTTTAATAACCCATTCGGACTTGATGCTGCAACCCCTGGAGGGCAAACAGATGCTCAGCCAGTTTCATTAGATGCTATTGAGCAAATACAAATTTCAACAGCACCTTATGATGTTACACAATCTGGCTTTACAGGTGCTTCTGTAAATGCTGTTACTAAAAGTGGTAGCAATGAATTTCATGGTACGGTATATGGTTTTTTCAGAAATGAAGATATGACCGGTGGTAAAATTAAAGGAGATGAAATTGTAAAACCTAAATTAGAACAGAATCAATACGGAGTAAGTATAGGAGGTCCAATAATAAAAAACAAATTATTCTTTTTTGCGAATTTTGAAAAGGATGAAAGAACAGATTTAGGAACAAACGGTTGGGTGCCAAATACGGGTTCGGGAGCAATCAACGAGTCTAGAGTGTTAGAAAGTGATCTAATTTCAGTTAGAAATCAGTTATTGGCAGCTGGTTATGATCCAGGAGCTTATGAAGGTTTTACACATGCATCAGGATCAACAAAAGGTCTTTTTAAATTAGATTGGAACATCAATGATAATAATCGTTTGGCTGTTATTTATAACTTCTTGAATGCATCTAAAGAAAAACCAGCTCATCCAACAGCGATTCAATTTAGAGGACCGAATGCGAATACATTACAATTTCAAAATTCCGGCTATGAAATAAATAATGAACTTAAATCGATACAAGTCGAATTGAATTCTACATTATCAGAAACAGCTTCGAATAAATTACAAGTAGGGTATACTCACTTTAATGACTTTAGAAATCCGTTTTCGACACCTGCACCTTCTATTAATATCACAAAAGGTGGATCTAATTATATTATTGCTGGTCATGAACCTTTCTCTGCTAATAACAGATTAGATCAAAAAGTTGTACAGATAACTAACAATCTTAATTTTTATAAAGGTGATCATACGTATACTGTTGGTTTTTCACTCGAAAAATTTATGTTCGACAATTCCTTTAACCTTACCAGTTATGGGTTTGATTTATTTGGGGGAGTAGATTTAGCTGATTTTGATGCTAGTTCGTATGATTTTGCCTCACCACGTGCTACTTTTAATTCTAATAATAGTGTGCCAGATGGTGAAGGTTGGGCTTTGGCAGAGACCAATGTTGGCCAATTCGCTTTTTACGTACAAGATGAATGGAACGTCAATGAAAAATTTAAGTTGACTTATGGTGTTCGTTTTGATAAACCGTTATTTTTTGATTCTGCTGAAAAGGCACAAGACGTTATAGATAGAGGTTTCGTTATTGCAGATCAACCTTATCAAAACCCTAATACCGGTGAAACAGTATTTATTGATAATACTCAAATGCCAACTAATGATTGGTTAATTTCACCAAGAGTTGGTTTTAATTATGATGTAAGTGGTGATCGGTCATTACAGATAAGAGGTGGTTCTGGTTTGTTTACAGGGCGTTTTCCTTTCGTATGGTTAGGAAATCAAATTGCAGCTCCAGACGTGTTTTTCTTGCAGGCAGTTGACCCTGAATATAAATTTCCACAAGTTTGGAGAACTAATTTAGGTGCAGATAAAAGACTAGAAAATGGATTAGTCTTAACAGGTGATTTATCCTATACAAAAGATATAAATGGCCCACATGTTCAAAATTGGGCTTTAACTTCTCCATCAGGTAACTTGGTGGGTGTAGATAATAGATCCACCTATACTGCTGGCGACTTACTTAATAGTTTTGGTTTAGGCGCAGGACCTTATGTGTTTACAAATTCTAATAAAGGTAGAATTTGGAATGCATCTTTCAAAGGCCAAAAAACTTTTAACAATGGTTTGTATGCCATGTTGGCTTACAGTTATTTAGATGCAAAAGATGTAAATTCAATTGAAGCTGAAATTACTTCAGATGCTTTTGTTGGTAACCCTGTCGTCAATGATGCTAATACCGATGTTTTGGCACCTTCAAAATATGGTGATAAACATAGGTTTATTGGTGTTGCCAGTAAAAATTGGATTTATGGCAATGAAAAATGGGCTACTACGATCTCAACCTTTTTTGAATATGCCCAAGGGGGTAGATTTAACTATACTTATGGAGGTGATATTAATGGAGATGGATCAGGTATAAATGACCTTATTTATGTGCCTACTTCAGGTGAAATTGGACAAATGCAATTTGCAGGAGCTGGTCAAGGTGCTGCCTTTGATAATTATATTTCTCAAGATGATTATTTAAGTGGTCGTAGAGGGCAATATGCAGAGCGTTATGGTGCTTTGGCTCCATGGAGAGGTCGCTGGGATGTTAAATTCTTACAGGATTATAATTTTAAGGTTTCGGCAAATAAAACCCATACAGTTCAGTTCAGTATTGATGTTTTGAATATTGGAAACATGATTAGTTCTGATTGGGGATTAACGCAACAACCGAACAATGTACAACCAGTAGGGGTTAGCGTAGATGCAGATACAAGTATACCAACATATACGTTTAATCCAGAATTGACTGAGACATTTGGGTATGATGCAAGTCTGTTATCTAGATGGCAAGCACAATTCGGTTTACGTTATATTTTTTAATAGTATAAAATTAACTTGTAAAAGCCCTAGCAAATCTGCTAGGGCTTTTTATTTTTGCAAAATGAAATACACGAGGCTTACAAAAGAACAATTAGAAGAGCTACATCAAGAGTTTATTAATTTTTTGGCTACCCAATCAATTACAGGTGATGAATGGGAGCAAATAAAAAGAGATAAACCTAAGGTAGCAGAAGAAGAATTAGATGTTTTTAGTGACTTGGTTTGGGAAGGGGTTTTAAGTAAGGTTTCTTATTTAGAGAATATTTCTAGCAATCAAATGCATTTGTTTTTTCTTACTGAAAAGGAAATGAAACTAATTTCAGTTAAAATAATGAATCCTGATTTGGACTTAAAAACTCAGGTAGGGTTCGAGTGGTTTAAGAAGAATTGGCAATCAGACTTTGTAGAATATTTGACAGCTTCAAAAGCCTATACCGATGACAAAAATGTCG
>CAXBIJ010000235.1:0-6004 GCA_963975675.1 uncultured Maribacter sp.
GACCTTGGGCTATTGACCGTTTAGGAGAAAAACGAATTAAGGAAGGTGCGTATATGTGGCAAGCCCTATTAAAAAGCGGCATACCTATTGTCAACGGTACCGATGTACCTGTAGAGCCTCTAAATCCGATTGCGAGTTTATATGCCAGTATCAGTCGAAAAACTTTAAAGGGTACGCCTGAAGGTGGTTATGAACCCGAACAAAAAATGACCAGAGAACAAGCCTTAAGATCGTATACTCTTGATGCTGCCTATGGGGCTTTCGAAGAAAATATTAAAGGTTCAATTACTGCTGGTAAACTAGCTGACTTTACTATCTATAATCAAGATATAATGACCGTACCCGAAAATCAATTCTTAGAAACTGAAATAGCTATGACCATTTTTAATGGCGAGGTTGTTTATAAAAAAAGTGAATGATTTAAGTTTAACCTAAACTCCATTTATTTCCTACCTCAGCTAACGGTTTACATGGCTCATATTTGCCAGGTATGGGGTCGTAACTGAGTACATTTTCACCCATCTCTTCAGATGTAAAATAGGCCCAAATAGCCATAGATTTAATAGACCTGTAAAACCCGATGGTTTCTTGAGGACCTACCCCCGTACCCCAAACTCCGGAACCAAATTTACCAGAATTTGCTTCTGCCTCCATCAATACCTTCGTACTATCTTCGGTATTCAAATTGATAAAAATATCTCCGTACTTTACTTTGCAATTTTCATTAAAAGCTGCTATATCAGCTCTCATATTATCTTGCCCTTCTTCATCATACGTTTTAGCAATCACCTTGTCTATAAAAATATCAGACTTCACATCTAACGCTCCTGGTGTATCTGTTCTTGGTAAAATCATATCGACTAGCTTAGCAATAGTTTTCGCCTCTACATCGGTGAAAAATAGTGGCTCCCAATCTAATCTGGTTTCCGTTTTGCACGATTCAAATAAGGAAAGCATGGAAGGCATTAAAATTGTTGCTCCTGCAAAAAGTCCTGTTTTTCTTAACGCTTTTCTTCTGTCCATAACTTAGATATTTAATTTTTTTAATTCAGATACAGCATAGTCTGCTGCTCTCGCAGTTAATGCCATGTAAGTCAACGAAGGATTCACACATGATGATGACGTCATACAAGCGCCGTCGGTTACAAATACATTTTTAGCGGTATGTAATTGATTGAATTCATTCAACACCGATGTTTTAGGATCGCGCCCCATTCGTGCAGTACCCATTTCATGTACACCATACCCTGGTGGATGCTCATTATCAAAACCCAACACATCTTTAACACCGGCCTTGGTTAGCATTTCTACTGCATCATCCTGTATTTGCTTATTCAATGCCTTTTCATTGGCTTTAAACTCAGCATCAATGGTTAATGTTGGTTGCCCCCATTTATCTAAAACATCCGAATTCAACGAAATTTTATTATCATGATAGGGCAAGCATTCTGCAAATCCCGTGATGAACATTTCCCATCCACCTGGTTTTAAAATACTATCCTTATAATCTGCTCCAAATGCTTCTATATTGGCAGGATTACCACCTCTGTATGCGCCACCTTGATATCCGAATCCACGTAAAAATTTATCTGTTTTACTTTTCTCATCGATATTAACATATCTAGGAATGTAAATACCATTAGGCCTTCTTCCTTTATAATATTTATCCTCAAAGCCGTCAACTTTACCTATCGCACCCACTCTATAGGTGTGATCCATTAAGTTATGGCCTAACTCACCACTATCATTTCCTAATCCGTTTTCAAAACGGTTAGACTTAGAATTCATTAAAATTTGAGTTGTACTCAAGGTTGATGCATTTACGAATACAATTTTAGACGAATATTCAATGTCTTCATTCGTTTCTGAATCAATGATACGCACCCCGGTCACCTTTTCTTGCTTCTCATCATAAATCAACGATTGTACTATTGAATATGGTCGTATCGTCAAATTACCCGTAGCATTCGCTGGAGGTAAGGTTACTGCATTACTACTAAAGTAAGCACCGTAAGGGCACCCACGGCTACATCTATTTCTATTTTGGCATTGGCCTCTACCATTATGAGGTTGGGTTAAATGAGCCACCCTACCAATAATCATATTTCTACCTGCAAACTGTTCTTCAATTCTGCTTTTTACATGTTTCTCTACACAATTAAGCTCCATTGGCGGTAAAAAATGACTGTCTGGTAATTGTGGTAATCCTAATGCTTCACCACTTATACCCGCAAATTTCTCTACATAGGTATACCATTGCTCAATGTCCTTATATCGAATAGGCCAATCGACCCCATGACCATCTTTTGCGTTTGCTTCAAAATCTAAATCACTCCATCGATACGTTTGCTTACCCCACAAAAGCGACTTACCACCCATTTGGTGACCACGTAACCATAAAAAGGGTTTCTCTTCGGTATACGGATTTGCTGCGTCATCTGCCCAAAAATGTTCGGTATCGGTACCAATCCATCCTGAACGGATAGCTTTATAATGTTTTTCTTTTTGATCGGGAGTCAAACCTCCTCTAAGTTCCATATCCCATGGGTCTAAATTCATGGTAGGATAGTCCACAACATGCTCCACAATGGGTCCGCGTTCTAACACCAATACTTTCAATCCTTTTTCACATAGCTCTTTTGCTGCCCATCCTCCACTAATTCCGGATCCAATTACTATGGCGTCATAGGTCATCTCCTTTTTAGCATCAATATTAAAATTTGCCATTATATACGTTGCGTTGATTTCACTTCCTAATTTAGTTATTTATCTATAGAAGTCAACTAAAGCAGTAGGTTCTTATATATTTCTACACTCAATCCTTAGAAAAATATTGACATAAATTTTAATATTAACACGGCATATACGAGCCTACGGTGTAGTTTATGTGATGATGTTGGTTATTGGTGGTTTCGAAAACCTTTTCGTAAAAAGTATATGTACAAACAAATTGTTTGGCAACATTGATAGCTTTAAAAAGGTCATCAAGCAAAAACTATTGTTTTATACAATGCTTTTTTTCTATCTTTTCAATAGAAACCGTAAACCAACTACGACCTTGAAACACACATACATTTACGCCATTTTACTTTTAGTCTTAACTTCATCTTGTAAAGAGAATCAAACGAGCAATGAGCAGAAGAAATTACCAAGAATCGCTATTGCCGGATTAGGTATTGAGAGCAGTACCTTCTCACCTGCCCTATCTACAGAAGTAGCTTTTCATGCGAAAATTGGAGATTCGGTCTATACCAGATATCCATTTTTACAAATGGATTCTTTGTTAAGGCAACAGGCAGAATGGATACCAACCTTGGTTGGGAAATCACTTCCTGGAGGAACGGTAACGCGAGAAGCCTACGAATCTTTAGTGAGTAAAAGCTTAACCATGTTAAAAGAAAACGGACCGTATGACGGACTCTTTTTTGACATTCACGGGGCAATGAGTGTTGTTGATTTAGATGATCCCGAAGGTGATTTGATAGCACGTATTCGTGACGTAATTGGTGATGATGTACTAGTATCAACATCTATGGACTTACATGGTAATGTCTCTGAACGATTGGCGATGCATTCAGATTTAATTACGTGTTACCGTATGGCACCGCATGAAGATGCTATTGAATCTAAAAAAAGAGCGGTAACCAATCTTATAGATAGACTAGAAAATGGTAAAGGCAAACCAGCCTACAAAGCTTGGGTACCCGTGCCCATACTATTACCAGGCGAAAAAACCAGTACACGAATAGAACCAGGCAAAAGCTTGTATGCCAAAATTCCGGACATAACAAAACAAGATGGCGTAATCGATGCTGCAATTTGGATTGGCTATGCTTGGGCAGATGAACCACGAAACCATGCTGTGGTAATGGTTACTGGTGATGATAAAGAGCAAGTTGAAAAAGGCGCAGAAAAATTAGCGCAAAGCTTTTGGGATGCTCGAAAGCAATTTGAATTTGTTGCCCCCACCACTACATTAAATGAGAGTTTGAAATTAGCATTGGCTAGCGATAAAAAACCTTATATAATAAGTGATATGGGTGATAACCCTACCGCTGGTGGTGCAGGTGATGTCACATGGACATTAAAGGAATTGCTCGCTAGACCAGAATTTAAATCTAAAAAAGGTAAGACCTTAATTTATGCCTCTATACCCGGACCAGAATTTGTTGCAAAAGCTAAAGAAATTGGTATTGGTGGAAAAATTAAAGCCGAAGCAGGCGCTACCGTTGATAATAGATTTTCAGGACCATTGATGCTAGATGGAACCATTACTGCTATTAAAGAAGGAGATACAAATGCAGAAGTTGAAGTGGTTGTCAAAGTGGGTAATATTGATGTTATTGTTACCAAAAAAAGAAAACCATATCACCACTTGAGCGATTTCACCAACTTAGGATTGAACCCTAAAGAAGCTGATATCTTAGTGGTTAAAATTGGTTATTTAGTACCCGAATTGTATGATATACGTGGCGATTGGACTATGGCTTTAACTCCTGGCGGAGTTGACCAAGATTTGAGTCGTTTGGGGTACAAACGTATTAAAAGACCTATGTTTCCTTTAGATTCAGATATGGAAAACCCTGATTTATCAGTTCGATGGATACCGGCTTCAAATGCGAAAGAATAATTAAACGGTAATCGCCTTGTTTAAATAACGCCTAAAGGGTAAAATTTCTTTGTACACTGAAATTAATTTTTCATCGAAATTATCTTTGAAAGTTAGTTTTGTAGAAAAGGTTGTTTCAACTCCAAACGTTTTATTGCGAAGCAATTCTATGTATTTGTGATTATTAGAAAATCCTTTTGGGGATTTGGTCAATTTCGCATCTTCATATAGACCGCCAAACAAATTCTTGAAGGATTTTTTATCTAGAATTTTCTGAAGCTCTTCACCATCATAATCTATAGCTTCACGAACACTGCGCAAAACTTTTGGTTCTGGTCGCCAAAGTCCGCCAGCAAAAATGCAACGCTCAATTCCTAGTTCAAAATAGAAGTCTGCTGACTTTGGTTTCTTATCAAATCCGGCTCCGAAATGGTCTTTATAAACGGGTTTATTAGGGTGAAACATGAGGTTATTATTGATACGGTTAATTCCCTTTTTACCAGGCGTATCATAATATTCATTATCTATAGCAGATAGTCTACTATTCATACTATTTAACCAAACGATAAATTCATCACGGACTTCTTTATACCATTTCCGGTTTAAATCCATCCATTCTTTATTGTTATTCCTTTGGAGTTCCTTGAGGAATTCGATTTGGTTATTGAAGTTCATTCTTTTGAAGTTCAAACTCAAATATCAAGTTCAAACACAAAACACTTTTTGTTTGAACTTGACTCTTGAACTTGAGTATTATTTTATTATTCTAAAATCGATTATCACCACCAACGATATCACCAAGTGTACCGAGGATGCTACCTTCTCCTTTATCTTTCCCTCCTCTTGGTATCGAAGCTAACACACGGCCAGCCAAACGCCTAAATGGTAATGATTGAATATACACAGTACCAGGACCCCGCAAGGTTGCAAAAAATAATCCCTCACCTCCGAATACAGTATTTCTTATTCCACCTACAAATTCAATATCATAGTCGACATCTTTTGTAAATCCAACAATACAGCCGGTATCAACCTTTAGAACTTCACCAGACCCTAATGTTTTTTTAGCTAAAGTACCGCCTGCATGTATAAAGGTCATACCATCACCTTCTAATTTTTGCATGATAAAACCTTCTCCACCAAAAAGTCCACGACCCAACTTCTTTGAAAATTCAATACCTACTGAAACCCCTTTTGCAGCACATAAGAAAGCATCTTTCTGACAAATAAAGCGTCCGCCCATTTCAGATAAGTCTATAGGTAGAATTTTACCAGGATATGGTGATGCAAAGCTCACCTTTTTCTTACCCTGACCAATATTTAAAAAGGCCGTCATAAACAGGCTCTCACCGGTCAACATTCGTTTACCTGCAGAAAATATTTTACCTAAAACAC
>CAXBIJ010000236.1:0-5940 GCA_963975675.1 uncultured Maribacter sp.
CGGTTTCTCGCATTTTTAATATCTCTATTTAATATGTTTAATTCTGCCCTTGCAATCGTTCTGATATCAGATTGACTAGTGTTGACAACTGTTGATTTTCTGTAGCCACCGAAATCAGAAGATTTAGATTGGTTATCTACAGTTAATAAATATTCTAAACGGTCAACATAGGCTTTCTGTAAGTTTCTTCTATAGGTATCAATCGCACCTCCATTTTTAAGTTCAGACCAAATACTCTTTCGAAGTTCGCTCATCATTTGTATTAAAGAATATGCCTCTTTAGAATTCGATGTTTCAAATTCAATAAGCCTTGCCATTTTCCCCAGACTTAATACATTGTTTAATGTACGTACTTGCATTGAGCGCATTTGTTCTAAAAATCCTGAGTATTCGATGCGTTCCAGTATATTATGGTCTAACATCCAAACTGGCGTTTCGAACAATTGCTCATTTAAGAATGCCATTGCTTTTTGTTGATGGGCTTTTGGTACGGCAGTATAAACAGCACCTTCTTGGTCGTAGGTTTTATGGTTTTCATATACTCCTCCAATATTATTAGAAACATGTCCCATGTACCTATTAAACTGAGAAAATACTTGTCCGTAAAGTTTATTCAGGTCATCATAATTTTTTCCATCCTCAGTAGTCCATTCAATTAATTTGGGAACAATTCTTTTAAGGTTGGCAATACCATACTCACCAGCCTTAATGGCATCATCACCTAAATCTTCTGTTTGCGAACTAGGATCAACAATATCGCCTACTTGTTGATGACCGAATCGATAAAGGGGATCTCCTGAATGCGCCATTATCCACTTATCTAGCGTTGATTTCTCTTCTTCAGCAGTTGTATTCAAAATTGGCTTGTAACCCCATTGAATTGCGTATTTATCATAAACACCGATATCAGGCATTAAAGCCACACCCTCGTCGCCTGGTTGTGCTATGTAGTTAAAACGTGCATAATCCATAATTGATGGAGCTGTCCCATACTTTTCCGTAAAGGACTTCGAACGAAGAGAATCTACAGGATACGCAACACTGCTACCCATGTTATGAGGTAGTCCTAAAGTATGCCCCACCTCATGTGATGATACAAATCGAATTAGTCGTCCCATAATGTCATCTTCAAAAGAGACCCCTCTAGCAGCGGGATTAATGGCAGCAGTTTGAATAAAATACCAGTTTCTCAATAGGGTCATTACATTATGATACCAATTAATATCAGATTCTAGTATTTCACCACTACGCGGATCACTTACATGTGGGCCGTTAGCATTGGGAATCGGTGATGCCAAATAGCGAACAACAGAATAGCGTACATCTTCTGGTGACCACTCTGGGTCTTCCTCAATAGTTGGTGGCTCTTTTGCGATGATTGCATTTTTAAAACCAGCCGCTTCAAATGCAGTTTGCCAATCTTCTATACCTTGCTTAATAAACGGTACCCATTTCTTAGGAGTAGCTCTATCTACATAATAAACAATCTGTTTTTTGGGCTCTACTAACTCACCGTTCTTATATTTTTCTAAATCTTCGTCTCTGACTTCTAAACGCCATCTATCTAAAAACTTAATGGTTTTACTTTCTTGTGCATCTAAACCGTAATCTACTTGTCCTCTAGCAAACCATCCAACACGTTCATCAAAATAGCGTCGCTTCATTGGCTTTTCTGGTAATAATACCATAGAGTTGTTAATTTCAACAGAAATAGAGCCTAAACTTTCATTACTTGGAGCTTCACTAGCGAGGTAAGTTTTTACATGACGGACTTCAACATTTAAAGGGTAGCTTTTTATAGATTCGATATATCCTCTGCTTTCATCTAAACGTGAAACTTTATATCGTTTACGATAACGTTCTGGCATCCCAAATGGTTTGGTGTCCTTTATGAAAATATCATTGACTTCAATTACGGTGCTTGGGTTTAAAGAGTCTTTCTTAAAAGCTTTTATGTCAAATGCATAAAGAACTGGCTCAAAATTAGAGTTAAGAACTGCTTCATGAACGGGTAATGAATCTGCTGCCACTACATCATGTGAAACAACCCTTAGCAATACTTTTTTTTCTTTCTTTTCCCATCGTAATACTTGGGTATTTATTTTACCGCCACCGAAACCAATGCCTGAAGCTGTTTTAGAAATTCGACTTACCATCAACATCTCTTTACCGAATAAAGAATCTGGTATTTCGTAAAAATGATTTTCTTCGACTACATGGGTGGTAAAAAGGCCTTCATCAGAGACTGCATCTTTTGTTATGACCTTGTCGTATGGTTGAATTTTATCTTTCGATGTAGTTTTAGCCTCTTTTTCAGTGTCTTTTTTCTTTTTTTTGAAAATTTGTGCCTCGGTAGTTTGATAGCCAAATATGCATAATAATAGCAATAGTTTTAATTGTAATTTTCTTTTCATTTTAGAGTTAGTTTGGTATTTTTTCAAAGATTGAAATAATATATGGAACGGATAGTTAATAATTTCTTAAGCCTATTTTGTAACAATAGATGGTGAGAGGCGTCTATTAAATTGGAATAATCATTTTATACATTCTGAATTAGTCAATTATAAAGCCTTTGCAAAATGCAAGGGCTTTATTTTGTTAGAATTCTCAGAACAATAGCGGAAGTATAAATTGAAATAATCCTATCAATAAAAAAACTGCAATTAAATTCAAAATAAATCCGGCACGTGCCATTTCATGAACTTTAATATACCCACTAGCAAAGACAATTGCATTAGGGGGTGTCGCCATCGGTAACATAAATGCACAGCTACTTGCAATAGTGATTGGTATAAGCAAATAGGTGATGGGTATGCCTAGCCCTATGGCGATACCAGCAACTACCGGAGCAAGAACTGCTACTAAGGCTACATTACTCATTAATTCGGTCATAAAAAGCATTAGTATAATTAGGAGAGATGCCGTAAAAAGGATACTTAGATTACTTTGTGCAATACTATCAGCTACTAAGTCGACAATACCAGAGACCGACATACCGTTTGCCAAGGATAATCCGCCGCCAAAGAGAATTAATATTCCCCAAGCCAGTTTTTGAGTGTCTTGCCATTGTAAGATAAAATCTCCTTTTTTAAGATTATAAGGTATTGCAAATAGCGCTATAGCAGCAAAAATACTGATGAGGGTATCTGACAAACCTAAACTTGGAAATATAGAATTGATTAAGGTTCTAAATACCCAAAGAAAAATAGTTGCTCCGAAAATAACGAGCACCATTTTTTCTTTTCCAGAAGTAGGTCCCAACTTTTGTAGTTCATCATGGATGATTGTTCTTGATTCCTTAAATTTTAAATTCTGAGTTGGGAAAAAGACTTTTACCAATACAAAATAGCAAATTGAAATCATAATAATAGAGAAGGGTAGGCCAATAATCATCCATTTTAAAAAGGATATTTCAATGTTATATTCATTTTCTAACAACCCGATTAAAACAGAGTTTGGTGGTGTGCCAATAACTGTTGCAATACCACCAGCATTTGCTGCAAAAGCGATGCCTAGCATAACGCTTAATGCAAAATTACGGTCGCGTTTAGTAAAACCATCAGCATCTTCAATCAATAAATTAATTACAGACATGGCAATAGGTAACATTACTACGGTGCTGGCAGTATTACTTATCCACATACTTAAAACGGCTGTGGCAATCATAAAGCCTAACACGACTTTATTGGCAGTAGTACCTGTTAATCTTATAATATTTAGGGCAATACGTTTGTGAAGGTTAACTTTTTCTAAGGCCAAGGCCATAATGAAGCCGCCAAAAAATAGAAATACAATAGGACTGCCGTAATTTGCACCAACTTCACCAATGGGCATTATCTTCAGGATAGGAAATAACAATAGCGGTAATAGTGCGGTCACTGAAATTGAAACCGCTTCAGTGACCCACCAAATAACCATCCAAAGGGCAACAGCAATTACTGCATCTGCATTTTCAGAGATAAGTACATTTGGTAAAAAAATGAGAATAAAAAAGATAATAGGGCCTACGAACAGGCCTATTTTACTACTTAGGTTCATGCTGGTTGGTTTTGCCAGCTTCTAAACTACTATTTTTTAAGTATCCTTTTAAAATCTAGCTTAATATTTCAACAAAAAGGACATCACCGTCTTTATAGATTTTTGCTAATTGATGTTTTGTGATGGCTTTGATGCCTTTATCCCAAGCCTTATTACTTAAATCTGCCTTGGTTTTAAGAACATCAAGTTCCATTTTCTTTTCTGCCTTTAAAATATCGAAAATTACTTTTTCATTATCAGATAATTGAAGAGGTTGCTTCTCTGGTCTCATCTGTGGAAAGAATAATACCTCTTGAATAGATGCATTATTCGTCATTAACATAACCAAACGGTCTATACCAATACCAATACCAGAAGTAGGAGGCATACCATATTCAAGTGCGCGTAAAAAGTCTTGGTCAATGAACATAGCTTCATCATCCCCTTTTTCTGAAAGTTTAAGTTGTTCTTCAAAACGTTCTCTTTGATCTATAGGGTCATTAAGCTCAGAATAGGCGTTTGCCAATTCTTTACCATTAACCATAAGTTCGAAACGCTCGGTTAAGGCAGGGTTGTCGCGATGCTCTTTTGTAAGCGGGCTCATTTCTTTAGGGTAGTCTGTTATAAATGTTGGTTGTACATAGAATTTTTCACATTTCTCACCAAAAATTTCATCGATAAGTTTACCAATGCCCATCGTTTCATCTACTTCAATACCTAATTTTTTAGCGGTATCACGAAGTTCATCTTCTGGCATACCTGCAACATCATATCCTGTGTGAATTTTAATGGCTTCTAAAATAGGAACACGTGCATAAGGAGCTTTAAACTCAATTTCATGTTTACCAACAGTAATTAAAGTTGCTCCATTAGCATCCATGGCTATTTTTTCCAATAATTTTTCCGTGGTATCCATCATCCAGTTATAATCCTTATACGCCACATAGAGTTCCATTACGGTAAACTCTGGGTTGTGGGTACGGTCCATACCTTCATTACGGAAATCTTTAGAAAATTCATATACACCATCAAAACCACCTACAATCAATCTCTTTAAATAAAGCTCATTGGCAATTCTTAAATATAATGGAATGTTTAGTGCATTATGATGTGTTAAAAATGGACGAGCAGTTGCACCACCAGGAATTGGTTGTAAAATCGGAGTTTCAACTTCCAAATAACCCTTGTCATTATAAAATTCACGTATACTATTCGTAATTTTTGTTCTTTTAATGAACGTTTCTTTAACCTTTGGGTTTACTACTAAATCTACATAGCGTTGGCGATAACGTAATTCAGGATCATTGAACTCGTCATAAACCTTGCCCTCTGCATCTTTTTTAGGTAATGGTAAAGGTCTTAGCGATTTACTTAGCATAGTAAATTTCTTTACCATAATAGTTTTTTCGCCCACTTGAGTAGTGAATAAATCACCTTCAATACCGATGATATCACCAATATCTAAAAGTTTTTTATATACTTCGTTGTATAATGTTTTGTCTTCGCCGGTACATATTTCATCTCTGTTGAAATAAACTTGTATGCGCCCAGAGCTATCTTGAAGTTCGGCAAATGATGCTTTGCCTTGAATACGACGCGACATAAGTCTACCTGCAACAATTACCTGCTTGCCTTCCTCATAATTGGATTTTATACTTGCCGATGTAGCATTTAAAGGATATAAAGCTGCTGGATAAGGATTAATACCCAACGCTCTTAATTTCTCCAATTTTTCTCTTCTGATAAGCTCTTGCTCCGATAATTGCATATAAAAAAATTAAGAAGCAAAATTACCTTATGCTATTAACATACGCAAGACCTAAAGCTATATGATTTCTTTGCCTGTATTAGTCGAAATGTAGTGAAGTTGAATAGTTTGGAGTGTATTGGTTTTGTGAAATGCTGTTTAGAATATCTTCCTCT